>NZ_AKJL01000246.1 GCF_000282355.1 Pseudomonas sp. GM49 | reverse complement strand
CCTGGCCGCCATATTCCATCAGCACATCTTTACCGGCGACACCGAGGTCGGCGGCACCATGTTCGACATAGGTCGGCACATCGGTGGCACGCACGATCAGCAGGCGTACATCTTCCTGGGTCGTGGGAATGATCAGCTTGCGACTCTTGTCCGGATTCTCGGTCGGCACGATGCCCGCTTCAGCCAGAAGCGGCAGGGTGTCGTCAAGGATGCGGCCCTTGGACAGTGCGATGGTCAACATGGGAAACGTCAGTCCTTATCAAGGTACTCATGCCCGGTCGCAAATGGCGCCGGACACACATCGGCCGAAAACGGCTCGACTTCAACAAATCAACGGGCATGTCCTTATGCCCATGCAGCAGGTACTAGCCCGGAACGCGACGGATCTTGGCACCCAGCATCTGCAGTTTTTCTTCGATGCACTCGTAGCCACGGTCTATGTGGTAGATGCGGTCGATCAGCGTGTCGCCGTCGGCGATCAGGGCCGAGATCACCAGGCTGGCCGAAGCACGCAGGTCAGTCGCCATCACTGGCGCACCCTTGAGTTTTTCGGTGCCGGTGACGATTGCCGTGTTGCCTTCGACCTGGATCTTGGCGCCCATGCGGTGCAGCTCGTAGACGTGCATGAAGCGGTTTTCGAAGATCGTCTCGATCACTGCGCCAGTGCCTTCGGCAATGGCGTTGAGGGAGATGAACTGTGCTTGCATGTCAGTCGGGAACGCCGGGTACGGAGCGGTCCGCACGTTGACGGCTTTCGGCCGCTTGCCATGCATGTTCAGCTCGATCCAGTCTTCGCCGGTAATGATTTCGGCACCGGACTCACGGAGTTTTTCCAGAACGGCTTCGAGGATGGTCGGATCCGTATCCTTGACCTTCACACGACCACCGGTCACCGCCGCCGCCACCAGGTAGGTGCCGGTTTCGATACGGTCGGGCATCACTTTGTAAGTGGTGGTGTGCAGACGCTCGACGCCATCGATGGTGATGGTATCGGTGCCAGCACCGGAAACCTTGGCGCCCATGGCGTTCAGGAAGTTCGCCAGGTCGACCACTTCAGGTTCGCGCGCGGCGTTTGCCAGTACGCTGCGACCCTTGGCCAATGCTGCGGCCATCATGATGTTTTCGGTACCGGTCACACTGACGGTATCGAAGAAGAAGTGCGCACCGCGCAGGCCGCCTTCTGGTGCCTTGGCCTTGATGTAGCCGCCTTCGACGTCAATGACCGCGCCCATGGCTTCCAGGCCGCGGATGTGCAGGTCAACCGGACGCGAACCGATGGCGCAACCGCCAGGCAAGGCGACTTCGGCTTCACCGAAACGGGCAACCATCGGGCCCAGCACCAGAATCGACGCACGCATGGTTTTAACCAGTTCGTACGGTGCGACCAGGGTCTTGATGGTGCGCGGGTCGATTTCGACGGCGAGTTTCTCGTCGATCACCGGTTCAATGCCCATGCGGCCGAACAGCTCGATCATGGTCGTGATGTCGTGCAGGTGCGGCAGGTTGGCCACGGTCACCGGGCCATCGCACAGCAAAGTGGCAGCCAGGATCGGCAGGGCAGAGTTCTTTGCCCCGGAGATGCGGATTTCGCCATCAAGACGAACGCCACCGGTAATAATCAATTTATCCATAAGAATCTCGACGCCCTTGGGCTCAGGTGCGCTCGGCCCAGGCCGCGCTGCTGAAAAATTTCATAGTGACCGCATGGATGCTGCCATCGACGATCCACGGGTTCAAATGGGCATAGACCTGCTGCTGACGCTTGACCGGGCTCAATGCCGCCAGTTCATCGCTAATCACGTTCAGCTGGAAATTGCAGCCTTCGCCTTCAACTTCTACCTGAATTCCTGGCAGCTTTCCTTCAAGGAAGCTCTTCACTTCTACGGCCTGCATGCTCAACCTCAATCGGCGCCCTGTGCGCGCGGGTCGGACATCATACAAAAAAGCCCCGCGCCTGCGAACCCCGCAATCACAGGACTCTGACGGGGGGCTTCTTTATAGATGCGGTTCAGGAATGCGCCAATAGCCCGGTCATCTCGCTGACCTGAGCGATTTCACGCATGTCGTCCGGCATACCGCGGATGCTCAGGGCCTTGCCGGCCGCCTGCGCATCGCGGATGAAGCACAGCAGCAACGACAAACCGACACTGCTGGACTTGGTCACCGCCGAGCAATCGACCACCAGCGCCGCAGCCTTGCTGGCCTTGATCAGCGCCTTGCCCTGCTCGCGCAGGCCAGGGCCGGTGCGGTAATCCAGCACTCCACTGAGTCGCAGCTCGCCCGCTTCGTCCATCTGGACTGCCGACTCACTCATTGGGCTGACTGCTCTGGTTTCTTGTCGGTGGCTTCCTTGGCCTTGGCGACTTCCCCGGCCCAACCATTGATGGTCTTGTCCAGGTCGTTGCCATTGCGCTGCATCGCATCGGCGAACTGATCGCGGAACAGCTTGCCGATGTTGATGCCGTTGATGATGACGTTACGCAGCTTCCACTCGCCGTTGATCTTTTCCAGCGTGTAGGACACTGGATAGATCGAGCCGCTGCTGCCCTTGACGGTCATGCCAACGCTGGTACGGTCGCCCGACTCGTCCTTGGCAGGTTCAACGGTGATGCCCTGGTTGTTGTACTCCAGCAAGGCATTGCCATAGAACTGGAACAGACCCTTCTTGAAGTTTTCTTCGAAGGTCTTCATCTGCGCAGGCGTAGCTTTCTTCGAGTATTTGACCGTCATGATGCTCTTGGAAATACCCTCGGCATCCACAACCGGCCCGACGATGTTGTTCAGCGCCGTATAGAAGTCCTGCGGGTCCTTCTTGTACTTCTCTTTGTTTGCCGCCAGATCCGCGAGCATACGGTTGGTTGTGTCCTGCACCAGTTCGTGCGCCGAAGGCGACGCTACGGCATGAGACACCAACGGAAACACCGCGAGCATTACCAACAGGCCACGTCGCAAGGTAGAGATCATTTAAAAGTTCCTCATTTAGCTTCTTTGCTAACGGTATTGAGCAGGAATTTACCGATCAGGTCTTCGAGCACCAGCGATGACTGCGTGTCATGGATGGTTCCACCATCCTTGAGCAGGGTATCTTCCCCGCCGACGCTGATACCGATGTACTTCTCGCCCAACAGGCCAGCGGTCAGAATAGATGCAGTAGAGTCCGCAGGCAGATTATCGATGCGTTTTTCCAGCTGCATGGTCACCCGACCGGTGAAACTGTCGCGATCCAGATCGATGGCCGTAACCTTGCCGATGGTCACACCGGCCATGGTCACCTTTGCTCTGACAGTCAAACCGGCGATATTGTCGAAGTAGGCGTAAAGTTTATAGGTGTCGGTGCTCGGAGTCGGGGACAGGCCACTGACCCGCAACGCCAACAAGAGCAAAGCCAGGATGCCAGCCAGCAAGAAAAGGCCGACACCGATTTCCAGGGTGCGGTTTTGCATCAGAAATCTCCAAACATCAAGGCGGTCAGAATAAAGTCCAGGCCGAGTACTGCCAACGAGGCATACACAACGGTCTTGGTAGTGGCACGACTGATCCCCTCGGAAGTGGGTTCGCAGTCATAGCCTTGGAATACGGCGATCCAGGTCACGACAAAGGCAAAGACGATACTTTTGATGATCCCGTTGAGCACATCCTCAGTGAACGTCACGCTGTTCTGCATGTTCGACCAGTAGGAGCCTTCATAGACCCCCAGCCAGTCGACAGCTACCCACGAGCCGCCCCAGATACCCACCACGCTGAAAATCATCGCCAGCACCGGCAGGGAAATGAAACCGGCCCACAGGCGTGGCGCAATGATGTACTTGAGCGGGTCGACCCCGATCATTTCCAGGCTGGACAACTGCTCGGTGGACTTCATGTTGCCGATTTCGGCGGTCAAAGCGGAACCTGCGCGCCCGGCGAACAGCAAGGCGGTCACCACCGGCCCCAGCTCACGCAGCAGCGTCAGGGCAACCATCTGCCCGACAGCCTGCTCTGAACCATAGCTGGAAAGAATGTTGAAACCCTGCAGCGCCAGCACCATGCCGATGAATACCCCGGAGACCACGATGATCACCAGGGACATCACGCCCACCGAATGCAACTGCTTGACCAGCAACCCGAAGCCGCCACCGATACCGCCCCGGCCGAGCAAGGCATGAAACAGGAACAAGCTCGAACGCCCGAACACCGCCAGCGCATCGATGCCTGCCTGGCCGAAGCGACGCACGCGTTCTATCAATGAAATTCTGCGCATCAGCGCTTCCCCAGAAGATCTGCGCGGTAATCCGTCGCTGGAAAGTGGTACGGAACCGGGCCATCGGGTTCACCGGTCATGAATTGACGGATACGCGGCTCATCCGAATTCATCAGTTCGTCCGGCGTGCCCTGCCCCAATACCTGACCATCGCCCACCACATAAATGTAATCGGCAATGCTCGCGGTCTCTGCCAGGTCATGGGATACCACGATGCTGGTGATGCCCAGCGCATCGTTGAGCAACCGGATCAGGCGCACCAGAACGCCCATTGCGATGGGGTCCTGGCCGACAAAGGGCTCGTCGTACATGAGTATCTGTGGATCGAGGGCAATCGCCCGGGCCAGCGCAACACGGCGCTTCATGCCGCCGGAAAGCTCATCGGGCATCAGTTCGATGGCACCACGCAATCCCACGGCCTGCAGCTTGAGCAGGACGATGTCGCGGATCATTTCTTCCGGCAGTTGCGTGTGAACCCGCAGCGGAAAAGCGACGTTCTCGAAGACATCGAGGTCGGTAAACAGTGCGCCGCTCTGAAACAGCACGCCCATATGCTTGCGCGCATCGAACAGGTCGCTGCGCGACAGTTTTGGCAGATTCTGACCGTTGACCCAGACTTCGCCCTTGGTGGGCCGCAACTGGGCGCCCATCAGACGCAAAAGCGTGGTCTTGCCACACCCGGAAGGCCCCATGATGCCGGTGACCTTGCCGCGTGGTATACGGATATCGACATTGTTGAAAATGCTGCGCGCACCGCGCTTGAAGGACAGTCCCTTCAGCTCGACCGCGTAGGCGTTATCGGCACTCATCTAAACTCCTTGCGATGCAGCCTCTCACTCGGACGCCTGGCTTTCTGACGAAAGCACATACCTCCCGGGCAGGCCGAACTGGCGGCGAACTATATCACTGCAAAGGCTGCGCGCCCAAGGCCAAAGCCGGGTCATATTCAACTGCACTACAGCTTGAAAGCCCCATTTAGAAGGTTTCCGGCAACAGGGACTGACAATGCACGACGAACTTGCGTGAGGGATTCGATCATAACCGCTATAATCGCCGCCTTTTCATCAGGCTATACGATTTCTGACATGAGCCAATCCAGCGACCTGATTCAATCAGCACAACGCACCATCCGCCTCGAGGTAGAAGCCGTGCAAGGCCTGCTACCCCATCTCGACGCAGATTTCGTACGCGCTTGCGAGATGATTCTGGCCAGCAAAGGCCGCGTGGTCGTGGTCGGCATGGGCAAGTCGGGGCACATCGGCAACAAGATTGCCGCGACCCTGGCCAGCACCGGCACCACGGCATTTTTTGTGCACCCGGCTGAAGCCAGCCACGGCGACATGGGCATGATTACCCGCGACGACATCATTCTGGCGCTCTCGAACTCCGGCTCCACCAATGAAATCGTTACCCTGCTGCCACTGATCAAGCGCCTGGGCATTCAGTTGATCAGCGTGACCGGCAACCCTGACTCCGCGCTGGCCAAGGCCGCCGAGGTCAACCTGAACGTTCACGTCGAGCACGAAGCCTGCCCGTTGAACCTGGCACCCACCTCGTCGACCACCGCCGCCCTGGTCATGGGCGACGCCCTGGCCGTCGCGCTGCTGGAAGCCCGTGGTTTTACTGCCGAAGACTTTGCCTTTTCCCATCCCGGCGGCGCCCTGGGCCGACGTCTGCTGCTGAAAGTGGAAAATGTCATGCACGCCGGGCAAGAGCTGCCGCAAGTACAGCGCGGCACCCTGTTGAAAGACGCGCTAATGGAAATGACCCGCAAAGGCCTGGGCATGACCGTGATTCTGGAAGCCGATGGAAAGCTGGCCGGGATCTTTACCGACGGTGACTTGCGTCGCACGCTGGACCGTAGCATCGACATCCATAGCGCTACTATCGACCAGGTCATGACTGCTCACGGCAAGACAGCCCGCGCCGAAATGCTCGCCGCCGAAGCGCTGAAAATCATGGAAGACCATAAAATCAACGCACTGGTCGTGGTCGACAGAGAAGACCGCCCGGTCGGCGCCTTGAACATGCACGACTTGCTGCGTGCAGGAGTAATGTAATGAGTGCGGACCTGCTGCAACGCGGCAAACAGATCAAGCTGGCGGTGTTCGATGTCGATGGCGTGCTGACCGATGGGCGCCTGTACTTCCTCGAAGACGGCAGCGAATTCAAGACGTTCAACACACTCGACGGTCAGGGTATCAAGATGCTGATGGCCGCCGGCGTACAGACAGCCATCATCAGTGGCCGCAAGACCCCGGTGGTCGAGCGGCGAGCCAGGAACCTCGGCATCCCGCACCTGTATCAGGGGCGCGAAGACAAACTGGTGGTACTCGACGAACTACTGGCCCAACTCAACCTGAGCTATGAACAGGTGGCCTACCTCGGCGACGACCTGCCGGACCTGCCGGTGATTCGCCGTGTCGGCCTGGGCATGGCGGTGGCCAATGCTGCCAGTTTCGTGCGTGAAAACGCTCACGGCATCACCCTCGCCCGTGGCGGCGAAGGTGCCGCTCGCGAATTCTGCGAATTGATCCTGCGCGCCCAGGACCGCCTCGATGCGGCCAATGCAGCGTACCTGTGAGCCCACTATGCTGAGCAAAAAGTTTCGCAACACCCTGCTGTTCAGTTGCATCGCGGCGATATTCGCCGCGGTTGGCTACTGGAACATCAGCCCGGAACGTTTCCTCGACAAGCCGGTAACGCCGGTCGATGAAAGCGCGATCGACTATTACGCCATCAACGCCCACAGCGTGCAGTACCTGCCGGACGGCAAGCTGCAATATGATCTGGTGTCCGACAAGGTCGAGCACCTGAAGGCGACCGAGGTGACATTGCTGACCAACCCCGACCTGAATGTGTTCCGCGGCACTGAATTTCCGTGGCACGTCCAGAGCCTGCACGGCGAGGTCAACCCTGACGGCACACAGGTCGAGCTGATCGATGACGTGCGTATCACGCGCTTCGACGAGAAAAACCGTAAAACCCTGATCACCAGCACCCGCATGACCGTGTTCCCGCAGCAGCAATATGCGCAGACCGAGCAAGACGTTAGAATCGACGGCGCTGGCGGTGTATCGACTGGCAAGGGAATGAAGGCGTATTTGAAAGAAAGCAGGATACACCTGCTATCGAACGTAAGAGGACAGTATGAGGCTCGTTAAAACCCTCCCGATTTTGCTCAGTCTGGGCGCAGCACTGGGAAGCGTGAGCGCCTGGGCTCTACCGGAAGATCAACAGCAGCCTATCCGCATTCAGGCCGACGATGCCCAACTGGACGACAAGCAAGGTATTGCTACCTATAAGGGTGATGTGATCATCACCCAAGGCTCGATGAAGGTGACCGGCAACACCGTGACCATCACCCGTACCCCGACCGGCGACATCGACGTAGTGACCTCGGTGGGCAACCTGGCGTACTTCGAGCAACTGCAGACCGCTGGCGATACCAAACCCGTTCAGGGCTGGGGCGTGACCATCCAGTATCACGCTGCACAAAACCGGGTCGTGTTGATTGACAAGGCAAAAGTTGTCGACAAGGACAACAACGTCACCCAAGGCGAGAAAATCGTCTACGACACGGTCAAAAAGCTCGCCAGCGCCGGTCGCGCCACGGGCAGCAAGGTCACCGAGGCACGTCCGCGTATCGACATGGTGATCCAGCCGAAGAAGAAAACCGACGAGAATAAGGCCCAGTAATGGCAACTCTGAAAGCTCAGCATCTGGCCAAGAGCTACAAGAGCCGCCAGGTCGTGCGCGACGTCAGCCTGTCCATCGACAGCGGCCAGATCGTTGGCCTGCTTGGCCCGAACGGCGCCGGCAAGACCACCTGCTTCTACATGATCGTTGGCCTGGTACAGGCCGACCAGGGCCGCGTCCTGATCGACGACCTGGACGTCAGCCACCAGCCGATGCACGGCCGGGCAAAGGCCGGTATCGGCTA
>NZ_AKJL01000245.1 GCF_000282355.1 Pseudomonas sp. GM49 | reverse complement strand
CCCTCCGGCCAGCCAATGGCAGGTGCAATGTTCACGGTCGGAACCAGGGTCTTGTTGGGTTCTGGTAGTTGAGGTGACGGGCCGGTGCCGTCGGAGACTTGCAGCCTGGAGGTCTCGCCACAAGCGGCGAGCCCTCCGCAGAGCGCGATAACGAGAACGAGCGGGGGCGTGTGCATGCTGGTGTTCCCTATGAATGCCTTGTTCTAATCATAGAGAAGCGTTGTCGTCCGATGGTTCAACCCCTCAACCGCGAGCCTCCTTGAACAGCACGGCAATGCCGGGGTGATAGTTGCCGGCTTCATTGCGCAACTTGCGATAGGCGTAAGGGAAGTACCAGGCGACAGCGCAGGTGTGTTCCTTTTGCAGGTCGTCGACCATGTCCTGGAGTTCTTCCGGCGTAGCGCCTTGCTGGGCTTTTTGCGGGGCGACAAACAGGCAGCCGAGCTTCAGGTCGCTGGCATGGCTCACTCGCTTCGCGTCGCTGGCGATGTCGAGCAGGGCCTGGTTCAGATTCAGGCTGTTGACCCGTGGCCAGCGCTGGCTGGTCTGGATGTAGGCGCGGGTCTCGGGTGAGGCGAGGAACAGGTCGGCGCGGCTGTTGCGTTCGCCTTCTTCGGTCTGTTTACGGGTTGGCGTCTGTTGCAGCGTGACCATCCCGGCCATCCAGGCGGCGGCAGACAGCAGTCCGAGATTGGCTTTTTCGTCGTGCCAGTACGGTGTGTCGCCATCACCGCGGACGGCGTTATAGCGGTCGATGCATTCGAACCAGCGCTCGAGCACCGGGCGCAGGAATTCCAGCTTTGGATTGCTGATGATCATGCCTTGCATGGGCTCACCCTTGTTGTTGTGTTGTGGGGTTATGGCTCTTTGATATCACTGCTGGGGGCGTGGCACAAGATTGACGTCAGTTTATTGATTGTCAGCAGTTATTCGGCAGGTGGCCTCCCGGCTTTAATTGACGCTCCACCCCCAACCCTCTAACCTTCGCGGCTTGTTTCAGGTGCTCTGTGGCTCGGGTCGACAGAGTGAAACAGGGAAGCCGGTGAGTGAGTTCTTCTGTTGGTCGAAGGCCCGCAATTCCGGCGCTGCCCCCGCAACGGTAAATGAGTGAAAACTGTGTCTGGTGCCACTGTGTCGATTCGATGCGGGAAGGCGCACAGTCTGGCCCTGCGCCACTCATGAGCCCGGAGACCGGCCTGATTCATCCAGCGGCATCACGGTGGGCGATGCCAGGCTTTTTGCCTTCTATTGTTGTGCCTGCCCGCCGTTATTCCAGCCTCAACGGAGAGCTCCCCCATGACTGATACCCCTGATCGTGACGAACGCCACCTGGCGCGCATGCAGCGCAAAAAAGCCGTGATTGACGAGCGCATCGCCAATTCCCCGAACGAGTGCGGCCTGTTGCTGGTGCTGACCGGCAACGGTAAAGGCAAGAGCAGTTCGGCCTTCGGCATGCTCGCCCGCGCCTTGGGGCACGGCATGCAATGCGGCGTGGTGCAGTTCATCAAGGGCCGCAGCAGCACGGGCGAAGAGTTGTTCTTCCGACGCTTTCCCGAGCAGGTGCGTTTTCATGTGATGGGCGAAGGTTTTACCTGGGAAACCCAGGATCGTCAGCGCGACATCGCCGCCGCCGAGGCCGCCTGGGCGGTGTCGCAGGAACTGCTGCGTGATCCTTCCATCGGTCTGGTGGTGCTGGATGAGCTCAACATCGCCCTCAAGCACGGCTACCTCGATCTCGATCAGGTGCTCAGCGACCTGCAGTCCCGGCCACCGATGCAACACGTGGTGGTCACCGGTCGTGCCGCCAAGCCGGAAATGATCGAGATGGCCGACACCGTCACCGAAATGGGCATGATCAAACACGCCTTTCAAGCCGGGATCAAAGCGCAGAAAGGCGTCGAATTGTGAGTCAGCCTCGGCACTGTCCGGCGGTACTGATTGCCGCGCCGGCCTCCGGCCAGGGCAAGACCACCGTTACTGCCGCGTTGGCCCGATTGCATCGCAATCAGGGGCGCAAGGTTCGCGTGTTCAAGTGCGGCCCCGATTTTCTCGATCCGATGATCCTCGAGCGCGCCAGCGGTGCGCCGGTGTATCAACTGGACATGTGGATGGTCGGCGAGCAGGAGAGTCGTCGACTGCTGTGGGAAGCCGCCGCTGAAGCCGACCTGATCCTGATCGAAGGCGTCATGGGGCTGTTCGACGGTACGCCGTCGAGCGCCGATCTGGCGCGGCATTTCGGTGTCCCGGTATTGGGCGTGATCGATGGCACCGCCATGGCCCAGACCTTTGGAGCACTGGCCCTGGGGCTGGCGCGTTATCAGCCGGACTTGCCGTTCGCCGGCGTGCTGGCCAATCGTGTCGGCACGCTGCGCCACGCGCAACTGCTCGAAGGCAGCCTAACGGAAGGTTTGCGCTGGTACGGCGCGCTGTCCCGGGAAACCGGGATCGAATTGCCGAGCCGACACCTTGGGCTGGTGCAGGCCAGTGAGTTGAACGATCTCGACCTGCGCCTCGATGCGGCAGCCGATGCCCTGGCCAGCAGTTGCGAGGTCGAGCTGCCACCGGCGGTCGAGTTCGCCGCCCCCGATGCCATCGCAGTCGAACCGCTGCTGGCCGGTGTGCGCATTGCCGTCGCCCGTGATGAAGCCTTTGCGTTCACCTACGGCGCGAGCCTGGATTTGCTGCGGGCAATGGGCGCCGAGTTGTCGTTCTTCTCGCCGATCCGCGACCGTGCGTTGCCGGAGGCGGACAGCCTGTATCTGCCGGGTGGTTACCCGGAACTGCACCATGTTGCGCTGGCGCAAAATACCGCGATGCTCGACGCGATCCGCGCGCACCACGCCGCCGGCAAACCGTTGCTCGCCGAGTGTGGTGGCATGCTGTATCTGCTCGATTCCCTGACCGATGTCGAGGGCACTCGCGCCGAACTGGTTGGCTTGCTGACCGGTGATGCGGTCATGCAAAAGCGTCTGGCAGCGCTGGCGTTGCAAGCGGTGGAGTTGCCGGAAGGTTCGCTGCGCGGGCACACCTATCACCATTCGCTGACCACCACCGAACTGGCACCGATTGCCCGTGGCTTGAGCCCTAACGGCGGGCGCGGAGCGGAGGCGGTTTACCGTGAAGGGCGGATGACCGCTTCTTACGTGCACTTTTATTTTCCGTCCAACCCCTCGGCGATTGCCGCATTGTTTGCGCCTGACCAAAACCCTGTGGGAGCGAGCCTGCTCGCGAAGAGTCCATGACCGACAACGCATTCTCCGAAGTCGAGCGCGCAGCGGTCTATCGCGCCATCGCCGAGCGCCGCGACATGCGCCACTTCAGCGGCGGCACCGTCGAGCCCGAATTGCTCCAGCGTCTGCTCGAGGCTGCACACCAGGCGCCCAGTGTCGGCCTGATGCAACCCTGGCGCTTCATCCGCATCAGTGATCGCGCCTTGCGCGAGCAAATCCAGGCCCTGGTGGAAGAAGAACGCGTCCGTACTGCCGAAGCCCTCGGCGAGCGCAGCGATGAGTTCATGACGCTCAAGGTGGAAGGCATCCACGATTGCGCCGAGGTACTGGTCGCCGCGCTGATGGACGACCGCGAACGGCATATCTTCGGCCGCCGCACGTTGCCGGAAA
This sequence comes from Pseudomonas sp. GM49, assembly GCF_000282355.1. Classification (GTDB taxonomy): domain Bacteria; phylum Pseudomonadota; class Gammaproteobacteria; order Pseudomonadales; family Pseudomonadaceae; genus Aquipseudomonas. Next base: position 25,222 of record NZ_AKJL01000245.1, on the reverse strand, counting down.
TGGACATGGCTTCGCTGTCCTGTGCGATCCAGAACCTGTGGCTGGCGTCCCGCGCGGAAGGGCTGGGTATGGGTTGGGTGTCGCTGTTCGAGCCGCAAGCCCTGGCCGATTTGTTGAAGTTGCCGTCGGGAGCCAAACCGCTGGCGGTGCTGTGCCTGGGGCCGGTCAAGGAATTCTATCCGGCGCCGATGCTGGTGCTCGAAGGCTGGGCGCAGGCGCGTCCACTGCATGAATTGTTGTATGAAAACTATTGGGGAGTGAGTCAATGAGTGTGGCGTTATTGAGTGTCGCCGCGGTGGCGCTGGATGCGCTGCTGGGCGAACCCAAACGCTGGCATCCGCTGGTGGCGTTCGGCCGTTTTGCCGACCGCATCGAGCAACGTTTCAATGGCGACGGTCGCGGCTGGCGCAGCCATGGCGTCACCGCGTGGGTGATTGCCGTGTTGCCGCTGACGCTATTGGTCACGGCATTTTCCTGGGCACCTTATATCGGCTGGATTGTCGAGATTCTCGCGCTCTATTGCGCCCTCGGCATGCGTAGCCTCGGTGAACATGTCACGCCTGTAGCCAAGGCCTTGCGCGGCGATGATCTTGATGAAGCACGCAAACGCGTGAGTTATCTGGTCAGTCGTAAAACCAGTGATCTGGATAAAACCGAAGTCGCCCGTGCCGCCACCGAGTCGGTACTGGAAAATGGTAGCGACGCGGTGTTCGCGGCGTTGTTCTGGTTTGCCGTGGCCGGTGCGCCGGGCGTGGTGCTCTACCGCCTGAGCAATACGCTGGATGCGATGTGGGGCTATCGCAATGAGCGCTTCGAACGGTTCGGCTGGGCGGCGGCGAAGGTCGACGACGTGCTCAATTACATTCCTGCGCGTCTGGTGGCACTGACCTACGCGCTGTTGGGCAAAACCCGGCTGGCATTGAAATGCTGGCGCACCCAGGGCCCGACCTGGGACAGCCCGAACGCTGGTCCGGTGATGGCGGCAGGGGCGGGAGCCCTCGGCGTCGAACTGGGCGGGGCGGCGATTTATCACGGCGAACTGCATCAGCGTCCGCAGTTGGGCGAAGGCGTGCCGGCGGATGCCGATTCCATTGACCGGGGCTGGCAATTGGTCCAGCGCGGGGTATGGTTGTGGTTGCTGATTCTCTGCCTGGGGGCCGAACTTTATGCTTGAGCACGGTGGGCGACTGCGCAAGGCCGCGCTCGAATACGGCATAGATGAAGCCGACTGGCTGGACCTGTCCACGGGCCTTGCGCCTTGGCCGTTCCCGGTGCCGGAGATTCCGCTGCGGGCCTGGGCCCGTTTGCCGGAGGCGGACGACGGTCTGGAGCAGGCCGCCTGTGATTACTACGGCACCTTGCAGGCATTGCCGGTGGCCGGCTCGCAAATGGCGATTCAATTGCTGCCGCGATTGCGTCGGGCGGGCAAGGTCGGCGTGTTGTCGCCGTGTTATGCCGAGCACGCCGAAGCGTGGCGTCGCAACGGCTACATCGTGCGTGAAGTGCTGGAGCATGAAGTCGACTTCTTTATCGACAGTTTCGATGTGCTGGTGGTGGTCAATCCGAATAACCCTACGGGCCTGAGCCTGACCCCCAGTCGCCTGCTCGACTGGCATGCGCGGCTGGCCCAGCGCGGTGGCTGGCTGGTCGTGGACGAAGCGTTCATGGATAACACGCCACAACTGAGCGTGGCTCCGTTTGCCCATCAAGTCGGGCTGATTGTTTTGCGCTCGTTCGGCAAGTTTTTCGGCCTGGCCGGTGTGCGCCTGGGGTTTGTGCTGGCCGAGCGCAAGTTGCTCAAGCTGCTGGCTGAACAAGTGGGGCCGTGGGCCGTGAGCGGGGCAACCCGGGTAGTGGGCCAGGCCTGTCTGCGCGATACCGAAGGGCAGACGCGGCAACGAGTGCGCGCCGAAGCGGCCAGCGAGCGCCTGGCGTCGTTGCTGGAGCAACACGGGTTCCAGCCGCAGGGCGGTTGTGCGCTGTTCCAGTGGCTGATCACCGAGCGCGCCGAAGAATTGCATGAATTCATGGCCCGGCGCGGCATTCTCCTGCGGTTGTTCACGCACAACAGCAGCCTGCGATTCGGCTTGCCGGGTGATGAAATCGCCTGGGTGCGACTGGCGCAGGCGTTCGATGAATTCGCCAAGGAAAACCAATGACCACGCTGATGGTGCAGGGCACCACATCGGATGCCGGTAAAAGTACGCTGGTGACCGCGCTGTGCCGCTGGGTCACACGTCAGGGCGTAGGGGTGGTGCCGTTCAAACCACAGAACATGGCCCTCAACAGTGCGGTGACCGCCGACGGTGGCGAGATTGGCCGCGCCCAGGCGGTACAGGCCCAGGCCGCGCACCTCGAACCGCACACCGACATGAACCCGGTATTGCTCAAGCCCAACAGTGACACCGGTGCCCAGGTGATCATTCATGGCCGCGCCGTCACGACCATGAACGCCGTCGCCTATCACGACTACAAAACCATCGCCATGCAAGCGGTGCTGGCCTCCCACGAGCGCTTGAGCGCGGCGTATCCGCTGGTGATGGTCGAGGGTGCGGGCTCGCCGGCAGAAATCAATTTGCGCGCCGGCGATATCGCCAACATGGGCTTTGCCGAAGCGGTGGATTGCCCGGTCGTGCTGATCGCCGATATCAATCGTGGCGGGGTTTTCGCCCATCTGGTGGGCACCCTCGAACTGCTGTCGCCGAGCGAGCAGGCGCGGGTCAAAGGGTTCGTCATCAATCGTTTTCGTGGCGACATCGCGTTACTGCAACCCGGTCTCGACTGGCTCGAAGAGCGCACCGGCAAACCGGTGATCGGCGTGCTGCCGTACGTGATGGACCTGCACCTGGAGGCCGAGGACGGCATCGATCAACGCCAGACCGATAAAGCCGAACAGGTGCTGAGGGTGGTGGTGCCGGTGCTGCCGCGCATCAGCAATCACACCGATTTCGATCCGCTGCGCCTGCATCCGCAAGTGGATCTGCAATTCATCGGCCCCGGCCAGGCGATTCCGCCCGCCGACCTGATCATTCTTCCTGGCTCGAAAAGTGTGCGCAGCGACCTCGCGCACCTGCGCGCCAGCGGCTGGGAAACCGCCATCGCCCGGCATCTGCGTTACGGCGGAAAACTGCTGGGGATCTGTGGTGGCCTGCAGATGCTCGGCGAGCAAGTGCATGACCCCCTGGGCCTCGAAGGTGCACCGGGTTCCAGCGCCGGTCTGGGTCTGCTGGCGTTCCAGACCCAGCTCGAACAAGAGAAGCAGCTGCGCAATGTGCGTGGTCGCCTGGCGCTGGAGGATGCGCCGGTATCAGGCTATGAAATTCATGCTGGCGTGACCTCCGGGCCGGCGCTGGAAAACGCCGCTGTGCAACTGGATGACGGCCGCTGTGATGGTGCGCAAAGTGCTGACGGGCAGATTTTCGGCACCTACCTGCACGGCCTGTTCGAATCGCCGGCGGCGTGCAGTGTGCTGTTGCGCTGGGCCGGTTTGCAAGATGTACAGGACGTGGATTACCACGCCTTGCGCGAGCGTGATATCGAGCGGCTGGCGGATCTGGTGGAGAAGCATCTGGATACCGGGCTATTGCGGCGGCTTTGCGGGATTTGAGGTGCCTGCCATTGCCTCATCGCGGGCAAGTCGGATCGCCGCACCGCCGCTCCCACAGAGATTTGGGTTGATCATGAAATGTGAGTACACCTCCTAACCCTGTGGGAGCGGGCTTGCCCGCGATGAGGCCAGTCGCCTCACCGAAAATTTCAAGGAAAACAACCATGCTTCAACTGATCCTCGGCGGCGCCCGCTCCGGCAAGAGTCGCCTGGCTGAAAAACTCGCCATCGACAGCGCTTTGGCCGTCACCTATATCGCTACCAGCCAGCCACTGGACGGAGAAATGAGCGAGCGGGTGGCCCATCACCGCGCTCGTCGTCCTGCCGAATGGGCATTGATCGAAGAACCTGTCGAGCTGGCCCGGGTGCTGCGTGAGTCCGCCCGCGCCGACCGCTGCCTGCTGGTGGATTGCCTGACCCTGTGGCTGACCAATCTGCTGATGCTCGACGATGCCGATCGCCTGACCGCCGAGCGTGATGCCCTGCTGGACTGCCTGGCGTCGTTGCCGGGTGAAATCATTTTTGTCAGCAACGAGACCGGAATGGGCGTCGTGCCGCTGGGCGAATTGACTCGCCGCTATGTCGATGAAGCCGGTTGGCTGCATCAAGCTCTGGCTGAGCGCTGTCAGCGTGTCGTCCTGACCGTCGCCGGCCTTCCCCTGACTCTGAAAGGAACTGCGTTATGACTCAATCCTGGTGGCTGAACCCGTGCAAGCCGGTCGATACCCAAGTGGTCGAACAGGCGCAGGCGCGGCAACAGCAACTGACCAAACCGGCCGGCTCCCTCGGTCAGCTGGAATCGGTGGCGGTGCAACTGGCGGGATTGCAGGGGCAGGTCAAGCCGAGTCTGGAGCAGGTGTGGATAGCGATTTTTGCCGGCGACCATGGCGTCGTCGCCGAGGGCGTGTCGGCGTTTCCCCAGGAAGTCACCGGGCAGATGCTGCTCAACTTCGTCAGCGGTGGTGCAGCGATCAGCGTATTGGCGCGGCAACTGGGCGCTTCCCTCGAGGTGGTTGACCTTGGCACGGTTACGCCGTCGTTGAACCTGCCGGGCGTGCGCCACCTGAACGTCGGCCCGGGCACAGCCAATTTTGTACAGGGGCCGGCCATGACCGCGGCCCAGGGGCAACTTGCCTTGCAGGCCGGCCGTGACAGTGTGCAGCGGGCAATTGCCACGGGTGCGCAGTTGTTTGTCGGTGGAGAAATGGGCATCGGTAACACCACCGCCGCCAGCGCCCTGGCGTGTGCGCTGCTTGATTGCCCAGTAGGTCATTTGACCGGGCCTGGCACCGGGCTCAATGCCGACGGTGTCAGCCACAAAGCCCAGGTGATCGAGCGCGCCCTGGCATTGCATGGCGCGCAGCGTGGCGATGCCTTGCAGACCTTGTTCAACCTCGGTGGTTTTGAGATCGCCGCGCTGGTCGGTGCCTATCTCGCCTGTGCCCAGGAAGGTGTCGCGGTGCTGGTGGACGGCTTCATTTGCAGTGTCGCGGCGCTGGTTGCGGTGCGCTTGAATCTCGAGTGTCGGCAGTGGCTGTTGTTCGGTCATCGCGGCGCCGAGCCGGGGCATCGTCATGTGCTGGAAACCCTGAATGCGCAACCGTTGCTCGATCTCGGCCTGCGGCTGGGCGAAGGCAGTGGCGCGGCATTGGCCGTACCGCTGCTGCGCCTGGCTTGCGACCTGCACGGGCAGATGGCGACCTTCGCCGAAGCCGCTGTGGCAGATCGTCCGGCATGACCTTGCGCGTGGATCTGTTGCGTCACGGTGAAACCGAACTCGGCGGCGGCTTGCGCGGCAGCATCGATGATGCGTTGACCGATACGGGCTGGGCGCAGATGCGCGCCGCCGTGGTCGGGCAGGGGCCATGGGATCGGCTGGTCAGTTCGCCGTTGCAGCGTTGTGCGCGGTTTGCCGAGGAACTCGGTGCACAACTGGGTGTGCCGGTGCAATTGGATAAAGACCTGCAAGAGTTGCATTTCGGTGCCTGGGAAGGGCAGAGCGCAGCGGCATTGATGGAAACCGACGCACAGGCCCTGGGCTTGTTCTGGGCCGATCCTTATTCGTTCACGCCGCCTCAGGGTGAGCCGGTAGCAGACTTTTCGGCGCGGGTGCTGGCAGCGCTGGAGCGTTTGCACGCGACCTGTGCCGGTGAGCGCATTTTGCTGATCAGCCATGGTGGTGTGATGCGTCTATTGCTGGCGCAAGCGCGAGGACTGCCGCGAGAGCAACTGCTCAACGTCGAGGTCGGGCATGGCGCGCTGTTTTCGCTGACCGTGGAGCCTGCTGGCTTGTTGAAGGAAATGCGCTGACCATGCTGCCATTCTGGATCGCCCTGCAATTTCTCAGCAGCCTGCCGATTCGCCTGCCCGGTATGCCTGAGCCCCGGGAGCTGGGGCGGTCGCTGCTGTTTTATCCGCTAGTGGGATTACTCTTTGGCGCCATTCTGTGGGCATTCAACTGGCTGCTGCTGGGCACGCCGACGTTGTTGCACGCGGCGTTGTTGCTGAGTCTTTGGGTGCTGCTCAGCGGCGGGTTACATCTCGATGGCCTGGCGGACAGCGCCGATGCCTGGCTCGGCGGTTTTGGCGACCGTGAGCGCACGCTGACCATCATGAAAGACCCGCGCAGTGGGCCGATCGCCGTGGTGACGCTGGTGCTGGTGTTGTTGCTCAAGTTCACCGCGCTGCTGGCGCTGATCGAGCAGCCGCATTCGCTGGCATTGATCATCGTACCGTTGATAGGTCGCAGCGCGTTGCTCGGTTTGTTCCTGACCACACCCTATGTGCGTGCCGGTGGCCTGGGGCAGGCATTGGCCGATCATCTTCCGCGTTCGGCGGGCAAGCAGGTGTTGGCGGTCAGTGCACTGGCTTGTGTGCTGATTGCCGGTTTGAGTGGAGTGGTGGCGGTGGTGTTGGCGGTTCTTGGGTTTGCCTGGCTACGGCAGGTGATGCTGCGGCGGCTCGGTGGAGCGACGGGCGATACGGCAGGGGCAATGCTGGAGTTGCTGGAGGCAGGGGTGTTGGTTGGATTGGCATTGGTCTGAGCGCAGTGTCGGTGAATGTTCCGGCCTCTTCGCGGGCAAGCCCGCTCCCACAGGGTTTCTGTTTTGTTAACAAAACAGTGAGCACACCGAAAATCTCTGTGGGAGCGGGCTTGCCCGCGATGGCGGTCTACCAGGCGCCGCTCAGTCACTGAAAAAACCATGTAACTTGATTTAACACACTCACGGGTATATACACGCACCATGCTCGATTCCCAATGTTTATGCATCAACCTGCGTCGCGCCGCCCGTGGCGTCAGCAGGCATTACGACGGCGCTCTCGACGGCTTCGGGATCAACGTTGCCCAGTATTCTTTACTGTGCAATCTGCAGCGTCTGGATCAGCCGAGTATCTCGACTCTGGCCGAGGCCATGGGGCTGGATCGCAGCACCTTGGGGCGCAATTTGCGGGTGCTGGAAGGTGAAGGCCTGGTGACACTGGTCGAGGGCGAGGACATGCGTAACCGTATCGTCCTGCTGACCGAGGCCGGGGCAGAGCGCTTGAAGGCTGCCTTGCCGGCCTGGGAAGCCGCGCAGCAAGGCTTGATCGATCGCCTGGGCGCCGAGAAGCGCGAAATCTTATTGAAGCTGCTGGACGAACTGGCGTGATGCCGGTTTTTTCGATCTTAAGCGGGTATATACCCGCTACCGGAGAACAACAATGACATCGATGTGGCGTACATGCGGCTGGGTTCTGTTGGGGAGTGCGCTGATCCTTGCGTTGTCTCTGGGCGTTCGACATGGCTTCGGGCTGTTTCTGGCGCCGATGAGCGCCGAGTTCGGCTGGGGCCGTGAAGTCTTTGCCTTCGCCATCGCCCTGCAGAACCTGATCTGGGGTCTTGCCCAGCCATTCACCGGCGCCCTGGCCGACCGCTTCGGCGCGGCGAAAGTGGTGCTGATCGGTGGCGTCCTGTACGCGGCGGGGCTGATTTGCATGGGGCTCTCCGACTCGGCGGTGACCCTGTCCCTGAGCGCCGGCCTGCTGATCGGCATCGGACTGTCCGGTACGTCGTTCTCGGTGATTCTGGGGGTGGTTGGCCGCGCAGTACCGCCGGAAAAACGCAGCATGGGCATGGGGATCGCCAGTGCTGCCGGTTCGTTCGGCCAGTTCGCGATGTTGCCCGGCACGCTCGGTTTGATCGGATGGCTGGGCTGGTCGATGGCTCTGCTGGCGCTGGGCTTGCTGGTGGCGTTGATTGTGCCGCTGGTGAGCATGCTCAAGGACAAGCCGCTGCCCGTCCTGGGTCACGAACAAACCCTTGGCGAAGCGCTGCGCGAGGCTTGCTCCCATTCCGGGTTCTGGCTGCTGGCGTTCGGTTTCTTTGTGTGCGGATTCCAGGTGGTGTTCATCGGGGTGCACTTGCCGGCCTATCTGGTGGATCAACATCTTCCGGCGACGGTCGGCACCACGGTGCTGGCATTGATCGGCCTGTTCAACATTTTCGGCACCTATACCGCTGGGTGGCTTGGCGGGCGCATGTCCAAGCCGCGTTTGCTCACCGGTTTGTACTTGTTGCGGGCGGTGGTCATTGCGTTGTTCCTGTGGGCGCCGGTGACCACGACCACGGCCTACCTGTTCGGCATGGCCATGGGCTTCCTTTGGCTGTCGACGGTGCCCTTGACCAACGGCACGGTGGCGACCTTGTTTGGCGTGCGAAACCTGTCCATGCTCGGTGGGATTGTTTTCCTGTTTCACCAGCTCGGTTCGTTCCTGGGCGGCTGGTTGGGTGGCGTGGTGTACGATCGTACCGGCAGCTATGACTTGATCTGGCAGGTTGCGATTCTTCTCAGTCTGTTGGCTGCCGCCCTGAACTGGCCGGTGCGTGAACGGCCGGTGGAGCGTCTGCAAACACAAATGAGTGCGACATGAACAGTCTCTGGCCTCGTATCACAATTTTCGCGGTCCTCACCTTGCTGCTTGCCCTGACGTGGTGGGGCTGGCATCAGGGCGGGCTGGCGCTTTTGCAGTTGGGCATGGGGACTTGCTAGGGGGATGGCGGGGCGAGTAACGTCGAATCCTGACGATTTCTCAAGGATGTCCAGACATGTTGATGCGCTGGCTTGCAGTTCCTGCGTTACTGGTCGCGTTCACCGGGTTGGCTCAAGCGGCAGATTGCCCGGATCTTTTGCAAGGCTCTTTGCCCAAGTTGCATGCCAGGGAATCCATCGATTTGTGCCAGCGCTTCGCCGATAAACCGTTGGTGGTGGTCAATACCGCAAGCTTCTGTGGCTTTGCTCCGCAGTTCAAAAGCCTTGAGGCGCTGAACCAGCGCTTCAAGGGTCAAGGGCTGGAGGTGATTGGCGTTCCGTCCAACGACTTCAAGCAAGAGTCAAAGGATGGCGCCGAGACTGCCAAGGTCTGCTACGTCAACTATGGCGTGACCTTCACCATGACCGAGCCGCAAAAGGTTCGTGGCGAAGAGGCGACGCACTTGTTCAAGGTTCTCGCCAGTTTTTCCAGCCTGACCAAGCCGGATGATCCCGAACTCATCGCCGCGGTAGAAAAAGCCCTGGCTTCGCCACCTCTCGTTTCGACCCCCTGACCTGTAGGAGCGAGCCTGCTCGCGAAAATCTCTAGGCGCCTCGTTCATCCAGTAAGCACGCGTCATCGTTCGCGTTCATCGCGAGCATTCGAGCGTCGACCGGCTGCTCCTGCAAATGAAAAGCCCCGCCTCCGTGAGGAGAGCGGGGCTTTTTCGATTCCGATGGCGAGCGGTTCAGGCTTGCCGGGAATCATCAGAAGCGGTAGGTCGCACCGACACCGAAACCGTTGGCGCTGTTTTCGTACTTGGCGCTGTAACTGTCTACCAGGTTGGAGTGATTCACCTTGACAGCTTCTTCCTTCAGGTAGGAGTAGGCGACGTCGATGGTCAGATCATCGGTGACGTTGTAGCCGGCGCCAAGGCTGAAGATTGTGCGGTCACCTGTAGGAATACGTGGGGATCGGTCGGTATTGTTGGTAGGCGACTGGTCAAAGCTCAGGCCGGTGCGCAATACCCACTGCTTATTCAGCTGGTAGGAGGTACCGATGGCGTAGGCCCAGGTATCGTGCCAGTTCTGCTCTTCCGTAATGGTACTGAACAGGGCCGGGGACAATGCACCGCCTTGTGCCGCTGTTACGCCGTCGTTGTTGACGGTGATGTCTTTCAAACGGCTCCAGCGAGTCCAGGTGGAACCTGCATAGAGGGTCCACGCATCCGTCAGCTGTTGTGTCACGGAGAAGTCGACAGATTCAGGTGTTTCGATTTTCAGCGAAGCATCGTATCGATTGCTTTTCAGGAAGGCGGAAGGTGAATTTGCGCCTGCGGTGATATCGGTATGACCTTCAATCTTGTATTTCACTTTCGAGTGATAGGTCAGGCCGACACGAGTGGTGTCTGTTGCTTGTACCAGGACCCCGAAGTTGTAGCCAAGAGCGACATCATCCCCTTTGATTTTGACGTGGGTATCGCCAAAAAGAGGTACATCCGACTCCAGAGTGCCGCCAATGCGGTTGATGGTCGGGCCGAAACCAATCGAAACTTTGTCGTTAAAGGCGTAGCTGACGGTAGGCTGGAAGGTGACAACCTTGACTTCGCTCTTGCTGCCGAAACCGGCACCCTGGAAGCCATTTTCATAGTCGGTAATCAGACCAAAAGGTGCGTAGACACCGAGGCCGAATGCCCAGTGATCATCAATCGGCTTGACGTAATAGCCCATCGGAACGGCTGTGAATGGCACCATGTCGCCTTTGTTGGTACCCGGGTGGGCGCCTTGGGCGTCTTTGATATCAGACGAGGCATCGATAGCTGCGATCCCGCCAGTGACTTCCTGGCGCTTGATTCGCGACATGCCGGCAGGGTTGCCAAAAACAGTGCTTGCATCATCGGCAGATGAAGAGCGTCCCGCAAAACCAGTCCCCATTCCACTGATGCTCTGTTCGTTGAGGGCAAAGCCACTCGCGAAGATCTGGGTGGATGCCAAGGCAACGGCGAGGCTAAGGGTGGTTTTGAGCATTACTTTTTTCATTATTAGAACTCCGGGTGATCACCGGGGCGAAAATTACCAACATTTTCGTCCCGGCGCCATAGGCTGTATGCCTTGATTTAGAGCGGTTTTGTAGGACAATCCGACCAGAATCGCGGCGTGTTGCGCGATTTTTGGATCCAGAGGTGTCAGCAGGCTACCTGATTCAGGGGTGAAACACAGGTTTGCCAGGCGCAGGTGAAATCACGCAGACGCCCTTGGGGCTGAAAGGTCTGGCGCCAGATTCTGGCCATACCCAACAAGTCATCAGGGGCGGGGAGGGGGGTATTCTGTTCTTCCACCAGCAGCCAGGCGATGGCTGTGGCGTAACGCAGGTTGACGGTCAGTTCGAGGTGCGGGCCACTCAGAAACGCATGCTGGCTGGCCAGGCCGCGGACCAGGCTCGCACGTTCCGGATCAAGGGCCAGGTAATGGTCCCAAAGGGCCTGGTGGCGGGGCTCGGCAATGCGGTACAGGCCGTGCCCGCGGCGGTCATGCAGAGCGGAACCGAGGGCTGACTGGCTGGCGGCAATGCCCAGCAGCAGGGATTCGGCAGTAGCGCTATGACGTCCGAGGTAGATCAAGGTCGGACGAATCACGTAGCGGCACAGTTCGCTGGCAGCGATACCCATAAAACCCTCGAAACCTGAATTGGACGGCGATACCTGAAAGGGGGGCTTGGCAGCAGTGAATCGACTCAGGCTCGCCGCAAGCGGGTCAAGCCGCTTGAGTTGAAGTGTAGTGTCATATTCGCGCTGTAAAGGCCTGTTTTTAAAATATTTCCAGCGAGCAGTTATAACCGTTATATCGGATCGTGCTTAGTCGTGGTTCGATGGGGAGGGAAACATCGGGCAATAAAAAGCCCTGCTTTTCGGGCAGGGCTTTCGGGTTTCCAGCCTTTCTGGCGTTTCAGGCAATCAGTGCCTGACGGGTACGCTCGATCACGGCCTGCAGCGGCTCGGCGCTGGAGTATTGATCGGGGTACAGGCGTTCGCTGTGACGAGCAATACCGTGTTCGTTGACCAGGGTGAAGCTGAAGCAGCCTTTGCGAGCGGCCATGATCAGGCAGTTCATTGGAGCAAAAGCGTTGGTTAGGGTGCGAATGGCATCCTGAGTGTGGATTTGAGAAGACATTAATGGTGTTCCTGCATATGACACGGATAAGAACCGTGCAACGTTAAAACGTTCCAGTAACGCCGATCACCATTGATCGAACGAAGAACCCGACTGGAACAAAGCAGCCAGTTTGAAGCGCTGACAAGTTGGCGCGCTTGGGCTGGCAGGTAGGTACTTAGGAGGGCAGGCAACACATCAAGGGCAAAGGTTCTGGGCCCGGGGTGAAGATCCTGATCAATTTGCAGGTTGGTTCGAGCAGAGTAAGCAGGCGGAACAACACCCTTTGCTTTCGATTCAAAGGTTGTGTTGGCGCAAGATTTACCTGGAAACCATCGAGGTGGTCGATCCCGCTTGTTCGGTGGAGGCTTCAGTCGGGAAGGCTGACCGGGGGGATTTGTTCGACCAGAATTGACTTTCAGCTTGGTACTAACGCCGCGGATACTAACGGATTGAACTGGCCAAGGGAAGTGTGTTAGCAAAAAGAATTTCCCGGCAGGTGCTGAATCGGGGTGTTTTTGCCTTGTAGATAAGCGTATGAAGCTGCGCTGCCTCCGATGGATACGCCCTGTAGCAGAGCAAAATCCGACCATCGGTCATCGACGTTGGTAGCAACGCAGCCGTCTAAACACCGGGTTTGCCAAGGCTTATCCCCAGGCATGACAAAAAAATGCGCCGAAAAAGTGCATGGATGTAACCGTCGCAAAGGCACTTGTGCACATTAGTTGCGCAGTCTGTCACCCCGCTGTCATCTCACGTTCAAGCGCAATGGCTGCCTGTAACGAAAATTTAAGTCAATGAAAAACATCGCTTTTTTTTACTGGTGAAAAAATCGTCAGTTTGACTGCGAGCCCCATTCCACAGGGCTTTGAGCGAGTTCGAGGGCGGTTGTCCACTGAGTTATCCACAGCTTCTGTGGATTGTCCCGAGCGCTTGCTCTAGCACGGGCGTGCCGGGATATTTTCAGCTTTACCTGTAAGAAAAAGAGAGTAAAGTTGCGCGCCTTCTGATCTGCCCCACAGTGCTTTATGAAGTTTCGCTCAGCCCCTGTTTCCTCTTCCTCCACAATACCCTCTGTTGCCCCTACCAAGCGCTTTTCCATGCGCGTGGCGGAGTGGCTGTTGGACAGTCCGCATCTGGGTGAAAACCGTAACGTCAAACACATCGCCGGACGTTTGCTCAAGCAACCGGCCCGTGAAGGCGTGGTGGCTGCGCAAAGCCGCCTTGGCCAGTTGATGTGCCGGGAGTGCGGGAACGCCCGGGACCGCCGGATCGGCCAGGACCTGCTGCGTCAGGCCGCTAGGGCAGGCGATCGCCGCGCTCAACAGGAACTGGGGCTGATCGAAGACTGAGCTGTCCAAGACCGGACGCCTTGGTTAACCTTCAGGCTTTATCCGAATGGCAGGAGTGGCTATGGCAATGGACTTGACCAGCGTATTGCTGGGCCTGGCAGCGGCTGCGTTGCCGTTGCTGGTATTGGCCTGGCAACTTCAGCGTCGGGCCAGCACCACGCAAGCGGACGTTGCACTGCTGCAGGAGCGCCTGGCCATGGCGCAACTGGTGCAGGACGGATTGAATGCACAGCTCGAATCCAGCCGTGATGAAGTCGCTGATCTGACCCAGGCCAACGCCGCCAAACAGGCTGATCTGGCTGCGCTGCGTCGTGAAGTCGAACTGCTGCAGATCGAGCGCGACGACGCCCGGGACGCCGCCCATGCGTGGAATATCGAGCGCGCCGGCAAGGAAGCCGAATTGCGCCGCCTGGATGCCCAGGCCGCGTCGCTCAACGCCGAATTGCGCGAGCAACAGGACAGTCACCAGCAACGCCTCAACGACCTGCAAGGTTCGCGAGACGAGTTGCGTGCGCAGTTTGCCGAGCTGGCGGGGAAAATTTTCGATGAGCGCGAGCAGCGTTTTGCCGAAACCAGTCAACAGCGTCTGGGGCAATTGCTCGATCCACTCAAGGAACGCATCCAGTCCTTCGAAAAGCGTGTCGAGGAAAGCTATCAGAACGAGGCTCGCGAGCGATTCTCCCTGGCCAGGGAACTGGAGCGCCTGCAGCAGTTGAATCTGCGCTTGAGCGACGAAGCCACCAACCTGACCCGCGCCTTGAAAGGGCAGAAGACCCAGGGCAATTGGGGCGAACTGATTCTTGAGCGTGTGCTTGAGCATGCGGGGCTGGAGAAGGGTCGCGAGTACCAGACTCAGGTCAATCTCAAGGGACCGGACGGCGAGCGCTTCCAGCCGGACGTGATCATTTATCTGCCGGGCGACAAGCAGGTGGTGGTCGACTCCAAGGTCAGCCTGACTGCCTATCAGCAATACGTCGCGGCTGAGGACGAGGCCATCGGCCAGATCGCCATCAAGCAGCACGTGCTGTCGTTGCGCAATCACGTCAAAGGCCTGGCCGGCAAGGATTACAAACGCCTCGATGGCTTGCACAGCCTGGATTTCGTGTTGCTCTTCGTGCCGATCGAAGCGGCGTTTTCTGCCGCGTTGCAGGCCGAGCCAACGCTGTTCCAGGAGGCATTCGATCGCAACATCGTGATCGTCAGCCCTACCACGTTGCTGGCGACCCTGCGCGTCATCGACAGCCTGTGGAAGCAGGAGCGCCAGAGCCAGAATGCCCGGGAAATCGCCGAACGGGCCGGGTGGCTGTACGACAAGTTCGTGCTGTTCATCCAGGACCTGGATGAAGTCGGCAATCGCCTGCAGCAGCTGGACAAAGCCTACAGTTCGGCACGCAACAAGCTGACAGAAGGGCGTGGCAACCTGGTCAGTCGCAGTGAACAGCTCAAGCTGCTGGGGGCACGGGCGAGCAAGAGCCTGCCGGCGGATTTGCTGGAGCGGGCGATGACGGATGTCGATGGGTTGGTCGAGTTACCGGAATAGCTGAAAAGCATCGCGAGCAAGCTCGCTCCCACAGTTGACCGCGTACCCCCTGTGGGAGCGAGCTTGCTCGCGATGACGGCAGTCGCACCACCGCAAAGGTCAAGCCTTGCGCGTTACAACGGCAAATACCGGCTCAACAACGCACGCAACGCCGCCGGTTTCACCGGTTTGGCCAGGTAATCCAGCCCTGCGGCATGTACTTGGTCGACCGTCTCCGGCCGGCCATCGGCGCTGATCACCACCCCCGGAACCGGCTCGCCCATTTGCGTGCGCAACCAGGCCATCAAATCGGTTCCGGTCTCGCCATGATCGAGGTGGTAATCCACCAGCGCCAATTGCGGGCGTACGCCTTCGCCCAGCAGCGTTGCGCATTCCTCGCGATTGCGCGCGGTCCAGACCTGGCAACCCCAGCGACTGAGCAAGCTATTCATGCCGATCAGGATGCTGTCCTCGTTGTCGATACACAGCACCTGTGCCCCATTGAGCAATTTGCCATTGAGCTCGGCGACTTTGACCGGCGCTGCGGTTTGCGCCCGGGCCAGCGGCACGCTGACGCTGAACACGCTACCGCGTCCCGGCCAGGAGCGTACGCGCAAGGTATGGCCGAGCACGCGACAGAGCCCGTCGGCAATCGCCAGCCCCAGGCCGAGGCCTTTTTCGGCCCGGGTCTGGTGACTGTCGAGGCGCTTGAACTCTTCGAAAATCACCTGTCGTTTATCTTCCGGGATACCCGGCCCACGGTCCCAGACTTCCAGGCTCAATGCTTCCTTATGCCGGCGAACCCCCAGTAGCACAGGGCCTTTGGCGTAGCGGAAGGCGTTGGTCAGGAAGTTCTGCAAGATCCGCCGCAACAGTTTGATGTCGCTGTCGATACGTAGCCTGCTGCCCCGGACGCGGAACTCCAGCCCTTGTTCCCGGGCCAGTACCTTGAATTCGGCGCCGAGGGTGTCGAACAATTCATTTAGCGCGAACGGCTTGGCATCCGGATTGATCTTGCCGTTTTCCAGGCGGGAAATATCCAGCAAGTCACTGATCAGGTCCTCAGCTGAACGCAGTGAGCTGTCCAGATGCCGCACCAGTTTTTGCGCCTCGTCGGACAGGCCCTCCTCCTGATGGGTCAGGGCTGCGGAAAACAGTCGAGCAGCGTTCAAAGGTTGCATCAAGTCATGGCTGACGGCCGTCAGGAAACGGGTTTTCGACTGATTGGCCGCTTCGGCGGTGCCCTTGGCTTCGGTCAGGGCCACGTTGAGCTGCGACAGTTCATGGGTACGTTCCGCCACCCGCTGCTCCAGGCCCTCGTTAGCTTCGGTCAGCGCGTATTCGGCTTCGCGGAACGGGGTGATGTCGGTGAAACTCATGACGAAGCCGCCGCCCGGCATCGGGTTGCCGATCAGTTCGATCACCCGGCCGTTGGGGAACAAGCGTTCGGAAGTATGCGCTCGTCCCTGACGCATCCAGTGCAGGCGACGGGCGACGTGCACTTCGGCTTCACCGGGGCCGCAAAGGCCACGCTCGGCGTTGTAGCGGATGATATCGGCAATCGGCCGACCGACGCTGATCAAGCCGTCCGGGTAGTTGAACAGCTCCAGGTAGCGACGGTTCCAGGCCACCAGTTTCAGCGACTGGTCGACCACGCTGATGCCCTGGGTAATGTTTTCGATAGCCCCTTGCAGCAACGCTCGATTGAATTGCAGGACTTCAGAGGCTTCGTCGGCGATCCGTACGACGTCCTCCAGTTGCATCTCCCGACCTTCGATGGCGGCTTTTACCACTGCGCGAGTCGAAGAGGCACCGAGCACACCGGCCAGCAGGCGTTCGGTATGGGCGATCCATTCACCGTCGGCGTTCTGGTTCGGGTTGAAACCTTTGCCCTGGCGATAGGCAAAACGGATGAAGCTCTGACGGGCGCGTTCTTCGCCGACGAAGCGCGCCGCCAGTTGCAGCAGGTCGTCGATCTGTACGGCCAGCATCGAGCGTGCGCTAGGGCGGGCGCTGATTTCCTGGCCGATGAAGCGGCCTGCCTGCCAGTGCTCGGAAACCCGGGTGCGCGACAGCACCGAGACCCAGGCAAACAGCGTGAAGTTGCCGGCCAGCGACAGCACCACGCCCTGGGTCAGCGGGGTGATTGGCAGGTTCAGTGGATTACTGTGCAACCAGGCCAACCCCGGGAATGTACTCAAGGACAGGCCGAGGCTGAGGGCGGCTATCGGCAGGATCAAGGTGTAGAACCACAGGAACGTGCCCGCGGCGAGACCAGCGAAAACGCCCCGGCGGTTGGCCTGTTTCCAGTACAGCGCACCGAGCATGGCGGGGGCCAGTTGGGTCACGGCGGCGAAGGCGATCTGGCCAATGGTCGCCAGGCTGGCAGTCGAGCCCAGCAGGCGATAACTGACGTAGGCCAGCAGCAGAATGACCACGATGCTGACGCGGCGCACCGACAACATCCACTGGCGAAAAACTTCGAACGGGCGCTCGGCGTTATTGCGACGTAGCAGCCACGGCAACAACATGTCGTTGGAAACCATGGTCGACAGCGCCACGCTGGCCACAATCACCATGCCGGTGGCCGCCGATGCGCCACCGATAAACGCCAACAGGGCCAACGCCGGATGCGCCTGGGCCAGAGGCAGGCTGATGACGAACGAGTCCGGCAACACCGAACTGGGCAGCATCATCTGGCCGGCCAGCGCGATCGGCACGACAAACAATGCGGCGAGGGCGAGGTAGGCCGGAAATACCCATTTGGCCAGGCGCAGGTCCTGAGGCTCGATGTTCTCGACAACGGTCACGTGAAACTGCCGCGGCAAGCAAATGATCGCCATCATCGCCACACCGGTCTGCACCACCATCGACGGCCAGTTGATGGTTTCCTTCCAGTACTGTTCGAGTCGCGGTGCCAGCATGGCCTGGTCGAACAGGTCGTCGAAACCATCGTACAGGCCGTAGGTCACGAAGGCGCCGACGGCGAGAAACGCGAACAGCTTGACCAGTGATTCGAAGGCAATGGCCAACACCATGCCGCGGTGGTGTTCCGTGGCGTCGAGGTTGCGGGTACCGAAGACAATAGTGAACAGCGCCAATACCAGTGACACGATCAGTGCGGTGTCCTGGGCGCGGGTGCCCATGGCGTCGGCACCGGCGCCGATCAGCAGGTTCACGCCGAGCACAATGCCCTTGAGTTGCAGCGCGATGTAGGGCAACACGCCGACCAGGCAAATCAGCGCCACCACCACCGCCAATGACTGGGATTTGCCATAGCGCGCGGCGATGAAGTCGGCGATGGAGGTGATGTTCTCCTGTTTGCTGATCATCACCATTTTTTGCAGGACCCACGGCGCACCGACCAGCAACAGGATCGGCCCGAGGTAGATCGGCAGAAACGACCAGAGCTGTTCGGCGGCCTGGCCCACTGCGCCGAAGAAGGTCCAACTGGTGCAATAGACCGCCAGCGACAGGCTGTACACCCAGGCCCGCACACGCGGCGGCAAGGGCGCGCTGCGACGGTCGCCATAGAAGGCGATGGCGAACATGATGGCCATATAGGCCAGGGCGACGGCGGCAATCAACCCGCTGGACAGCGACATGGGAACTCCAGACAAAAGACACCCGGACCTCCCGCCCGGACAGACAGTCTCGCACGACCGCCAGCGTTAGTCAGTGTCGACCAAGGTCGTGGCGTGGCGGGGTGTCGCAGGGGGATTTGCAGTGTCTGGACTGGCCCCATCGCGAGCAAGCTCGCTCCCACATTCGAGCGGTTTCTTTCAGGAAAAACGCGATCAACTGTGGGAGCGAGCTTGCTCGCGATGGGGGCCTCACTGACTGAATGCAATCTCGATCAATTGGTGCAGCTCTTCAACCTCCAGCGCTGCCTCGGAAAACAGAATGCGGAAAACGATGGGGGCGGCGATCAGGTTGATCAGCCGATCGACACCCGGCACGGACTCGTTGGGAAAACGGTCGAGGATTGTCTGCAACTGCCCGCCAATGATCGTCGCGCAGTAACTTGGCTTGAGAGCCGCCTGTACGTCGCGCAGCATGTTGCGACCAGGTTCGGAGCTCATTTCGTCCAAGTACTGTTCGGCCCAGGCTCGAATATCGCCTCGCAGGCTGCCGGTGTGGGTGGGGTCGTTGTCGGGCTGCATGCGGGCGAGGGCGACGTCGGCCAGCAGCGCCGACAAATCACCCCAACGCCGATAGATGGTCGAGGGTGTAACGCCTGCGCGCGCAGCAATTTGCGGCACGGTCAGGCTCGCGCGATCCTGCTCCTCGAGGAGTTGACGCACGGCCGAATGAATCGACTCTTGTACCCGTGCGCTGCGTCCGCCCGGGCGTAAGGTGGGAGCTGTCATCCTGGGTTTCCTGTAAAAGCCATGCCTGGGACCTTAACACAAAGAATTTGCTTTAAGAGAGATCCAGTAGCACACTCCGCAAAAGCAAATAGTTAGCTTTTGCGGAGTAGGTCCATGACCAGTTCTCATTCAAACCGTGCCAGCCTGTGGTTTCTCGCCGTTACCTTGCTCAGTTTCCTGGCGGCCTCCACCGCGCCGACGCCGCTGTATCACCTGTATCAGGAGCAGATGCAGTTTTCGGCCGCGACCTTGACCCTGATTTTTGCCGTCTACGCCCTCAGTCTGTTGGCGGCGTTGCTGACGGTCGGATCGCTGTCGGATTACCTGGGGCGCAAACCGGTGATTTTCACAGCGGTGGTGCTGAACGTCCTGGCGATGCTGCTGTTTATCTACGCCGATAGCGTTGCGTGGCTGATCAGTGCCCGGGTGCTGCAAGGATTCGCCACCGGCATGGCTACCGCGGTGCTGGGCGCAACGCTGCTGGATACCGACCGTGAACGGGGGCCGCTGGTCAATAGCGTTGCACCGTTGACCGGTATGGCCATTGGCGGGTTGGGCTGCGGTGCGTTGGCCGAGTTCGCCCCGGCGCCGTTGCATCTGACGTTCTGGCTGCTGCTGGCTTTGTTTGTGATGCAGGCGTTGTATGTCTGGCGCTTGCCGGAAAGCGTCTCGCGGCAGGCCGGGGTTTGGGCTTCATTGCGACCTACACTGCATGTGCCGCTGCAAGCGCGCTCCACTTTGTGGCGGGTGCTGCCGCTCAATACTGCCCTGTGGGCTCTCGGCGGTTTCTACGCTTCCCTGGCGCCTTCGTTGGTGCGCACGGCCACGGGCTCGACCTCGAACATGATTGGCGGGGCGACCGTTGCCGCATTGACGTTGACCGGTGCGCTGATGATTTACAGCATGCGCAACCGACCCGCCGACAAGGCGTTATTATTGGGCGCCAGCATGATGCCAACGGGTGTCGTGCTGATTTTGCTGGGTGTGCACAGTGCCAGCCTGCTGCTGTTCTTCCTTGGCACCCTGGTCGCAGGGTGTGGTTTCGGTTCCGGTTTTCTTGGCACCTTGCGTAGTCTGGTGCCGCTGGCCTTGCCCCATGAGCGTGCCGGGCTGGTATCGGCGTATTACGCGCTCAGCTATCTCGCCTTCTGCCTGCCGTCGCTGCTGGCTGGGAACCTGAGCCGAACCCTCGGTTTAGTGGCGACCATCGACGGTTATGGAACGGTGTTGATTCTTCTGGCCCTTGGCGCATTGGCAGGTTTGATGCGCCCGCGTTCAGGCAGGGCATGTGAGGCCAGTTCCTGATTAAATATCTATGTAATAGATAACATATAGAGATATTACCCGTTATATAGATATTCTATTCGGATCTAACATGGGCTCTACCTCACGAGAGGACAGGAGTTCGCCATGACATGCGCCAATAGCATCAAGCCCGGAATCAAACCTTTCAGTCACCTGCAGCACCCACGCGAAGTGATCCGCCAGTTCACTCCCAACTGGTTCGCGGCCACCATGGGTACCGGTGTGCTGGCGTTGGCACTGGCGCAATTGCCGGTCGCCATGCCCACCGTGCACGCCTTTGCCGAAGCCCTCTGGCTGTTCAATATCGTGCTGTTTCTGCTGTTTACGGCGCTATACACGGCGCGTTGGGTGCTGTTTTTCGACGAAGCGCGGCGGATTTTCGGCCACTCCACGGTTTCGATGTTTTTCGGCACCATCCCCATGGGCCTGGCGACCATCATCAATGGCTTCCTGGTATTCGGCCTGCCGCGCTGGGGCGAAGGGGTGATTTCGCTGGCCGAGCTGCTGTGGTGGCTGGATGTGGCCATGTCGCTGGCCTGCGGTGTGCTGATCCCCTACATGATGTTCACCCGTCAGGAGCACAGCATCGACCAGATGACCGCTGTCTGGCTGTTGCCGGTGGTCGCGGCGGAAGTGGCGGCCGCCAGCGGTGGTCTGTTGGCGCCGCATTTGGCCGACGCTCATTCGCAACTGGTGGTGCTGGTGACCAGTTACGTGCTCTGGGCTTTTTCCCTGCCGGTGGCCTTCAGCATCCTGACCATTCTGTTGCTGCGCATGGCCCTGCATAAACTGCCCCACGAAAACATGGCTGCCTCGAGCTGGCTGGCCCTTGGCCCGATCGGCACCGGTGCGTTGGGCATGCTGGTGCTGGGCGGCGATGCACCGCTGATCTTCTCCGCCAATGGTCTGCCGGGAGTCGGTGAAATTGCGGCAGGATTGGGGCTGGTGGCCGGCATCACCCTGTGGGGTTTCGGCCTGTGGTGGATGCTGATGGCGCTGCTGATCACTGTGCGCTACTTGCGTGCCGGCATTCCGTTCAATCTCGGCTGGTGGGGCTTTACCTTTCCGCTGGGCGTCTATTCTTTAGCGACATTGAAACTGGCCAGCACCTTGAACCTGACGTTTTTCAATGTGTTTGGCTGTGTGCTGGTGGCGTTGCTGGCGGTGATGTGGCTGATTGTCGGCAAGCGCACGGTGCTGGGCGCCTGGCGGGGCGAGCTGTTTGTCTCGCCGTGCATTGCCGGATTGAAGAAATAACCGGCAAAGATTAGGTAAGGTGTGGCCTGAATCGGGTTTCGATACTCCAATTACAGTATCCAGGCCACTCTCTACATAATCAGGGACACATGGAAGATGAGTCACCCCTCACAGTTCACCTTGTTGCGTACCCGGCGCTTCCTGCCGTTCTTCATTACCCAGTCCCTTGGGGCGTTCAACGACAACGTGTTCAAGCAGTCGTTGATCCTGGCCATTTTGTACAAGCTGACCATCGAGGGTGACCGCTCTATCTGGGTCAACCTGTGTGCGCTGCTGTTCATCCTGCCGTTTTTCCTGTTCTCGGCCCTGGCCGGGCAATTCGGGGAAAAGTTCGCCAAGGATGCGCTGATCCGCCTGATCAAGCTTGGGGAAATCGCCATCATGGCAGTCGGCGCCGTCGGCTTCCTGTTCGATCATCTGTCGTTGATGCTGGTGGCGCTGTTCGCCATGGGCACCCATTCGGCGCTGTTCGGGCCGGTGAAGTACTCGATCCTGCCGCAGGCCCTGCGTGAGGATGAATTGGTAGGCGGCAACGGCCTGGTGGAAATGGGCACCTTCCTGGCGATCCTCGCCGGCACCATTGGCGCCGGGGTCATGATGTCTTCGGCGCATTACGCACCGGTGGTGTCCACGGCGATCATCGGCATTGCCGTGCTCGGCTACCTGGCCAGTCGCAGCATTCCCCGCGCGGCGGCCGCCACGCCGCAATTGCGCCTGAACTGGAACATCTTCAGTCAGTCCTGGGCCACATTGAAACTGGGCCTGGGGCAAACGCCGGCGGTGTCACGTTCGATTGTCGGCAACTCGTGGTTCTGGTTTGTCGGGGCGATTTATCTGACGCAGATCCCGGCCTATGCCAAGGAATGGATGCACGGCGACGAAACCGTGGTGACGCTGATTCTGACGGTGTTCTCGGTCGGCATCGCATTGGGTTCGATGCTGTGCGAGAAGCTCTCCGGGCGCAAAGTCGAGATTGGCCTGGTGCCGTTCGGATCGTTCGGCCTGACCGTATTCGGTCTGCTGCTGTGGTGGCATTCCGGCTCAATACCGGACAGCGCCGCCGGCCATGGCTGGATCGAAATCCTCGGTTTTGGCCACGCCTGGCTGGTGTTGCTCGACATCCTCGGCCTGGGCGTCTTCGGCGGTTTCTACATCGTGCCGTTGTACGCGCTGATCCAGTCACGCACAGCGGAGAACGAGCGGGCGCGGGTGATTGCCGCCAACAACATCCTCAATGCGTTGTTCATGGTGGTGTCGGCGATTGTCTCGATCGTCTTGCTGAGTGTGGCCAAGCTGTCGATTCCGCAGCTGTTCCTGGTGGTGTCGTTGCTGAACATCGGTGTCAACGCCTACATCTTCAAGATCGTCCCCGAGTTCACCATGCGTTTCATGATCTGGCTGCTCAGCCATTCCATGTACCGCGTCAAGCACCGCAACCTGGATCTGATCCCCGATGAAGGCGCGGCGTTGCTGGTGTGCAATCACGTGTCATTCGTCGATGCCTTGCTGATTGGCGGCGCGGTACGTCGGCCGATTCGCTTTGTGATGTATTACAAGATCTACAACCTGCCGGTGCTGAATTTCATCTTTCGTACCGCGGGGACGATTCCTATCGCGGGGCGTCATGAAGACATCCAGATCTACGAAAAGGCCTTCACGCGCATTGCCCGGTATCTGAAGGACGGTGAACTGGTGTGCATCTTCCCCGAGGGTAAATTGACCGCCGATGGCGAGATCAATGAGTTCAAGGGCGGGTTGACGCGGATTCTCGAAGAGACGCCGGTGCCGGTGATTCCATTGGCCTTGCAGGGGTTGTGGGGGAGTTTCTTCAGCCGCGATCCGGGTAAGGGGCTGTTTCACCGCCTGTGGTCGCGAGTGACGTTGGTGGCTGGGCCGGCGGTGGCGTTTGAAGTGGCGGAGCCGGCGAAGTTGCAGGCGTTGGTGGGGGAGTTGCGTGGGTCCGCTAGATAGCCGCTGGCTGTGCTGGCCTCATCGCGGGCAAGCCCGCTCCCACAATAATCGCAGGTGTACACAAAATGTGTGATTCACCTCCGGCCCTGTGGGAGCGAGCTTGCTCGCGATGGCGGTCTGAAAATCAAGCGCTGACCTTGAGCCCGACCAATCCGCTAATGATCAACGCCACACTCGCCAGCCTCACCAGCGCCATCGACTCGCCAAACAGAATGATCCCGGCGATCACCGTGCCAACGGCGCCGACACCGGTCCAGATCGCATAGGCCGTACCCAGCGGCAGTTCCTTCATTGCAAGGCCGAGCAAGCCAAGGCTGATAGCCATGGCCGTAACGGTCAACACAGTGGGGAGCGGGCGGGTGAAGCCGTCGGTGTACTTGAGGCCGACGGCCCAGCCCACTTCGAACAGGCCGGCGAAAAACAGAATGATCCAGGACATGAAAACCTCCATCGTCTGACGGGGTCGTCCCCTGATTAATGACTCGATCGAGCCGCGAGGTCGTCCTCGCGATGGGCAATATAGTGCCCAGCATTAACCCGGGGATCAAGTTTTCAGATCAAGATCGCGGATCAAGATCGCAAGTCAGTCACTGACCTGTTGCGCCGCTATTTCCCGATCCTGCTTTTCACTCATGCGGCGGAAATACGTGGAGAGCAATGCCCCGGAAATATTGTGCCAGACACTGAACAATGCACTTGGCACTGCCGCCAGTGGCGAAAAGTGAGCACTCGCCAACGCGGCACCTAATCCGGAGTTCTGCATGCCGACTTCCAGGGCCAGGGACTTGCGCTGAGCCAGAGGCAGCTTGAACAGGCGCCCGGTGAAGTAACCCAACAGGTAGCCAAAGCTGTTGTGCAGCATGACCACGGCCATGATCAACAGGCCGGACTCGGCAATCTTCGCCTGGCTGGCGGCGACGACTGCCGTGACGATGATCACGATGCTGACCACCGACACCAGCGGTAAAACGTCCACCGCATGACGGACCTTGTTGCCGAGCAACCGTTGGGCAACCACGCCCAGCACGATCGGCAGCAGCACCACTTGCAGGATCGACCAGAACAACTCCATGAACGACACCGGCAACCAGGCCGAGGCCAGCAGCCAGATCAGCGCCGGCGTCAGCAGTGGGGCGAGGAGGGTGGTGACGGCGGCGATGGCCACCGACAGCGCCAGGTCGCCACGGGCCAGCCAGGTCATCACGTTCGACGATGTGCCGCTTGGGCAGCAGCCGACCAGGATCACGCCGACGGCGATTTCCGGCGGCAAGTGGAACACCTGGCAGAGCAACCACGCCACGCCCGGCATGATCACGAAATGGGCAACCACGCCCAGAGCCACGCGCCATGGATGGCGAGCGACTTCGGCGAAGTCTTCAAGCTTGAGGGTCAGGCCCATGCCGAACATCACCAGCCCGAGCAAGGGCACGATGGCGCCTTTGAGGCCGAGGAACCACGCCGGCTGCAGGAACGCCACGACGGCGAAAATCAGTACCCAGTAAGCGAAGGTGTTACCGACAAAACGACTCAATGCAGCCAGTGCGCGCATGGCCTGATCCTTGTTTTAAGTGACGCTACAAAACCCCTGTAGGAGCGAGCTTGCTCGCGATGGTGTGTCAGACAAAGAGGGGCGACTGACACACCA
The DNA here is from genome assembly GCF_000282355.1 of Pseudomonas sp. GM49. GTDB lineage: Bacteria > Pseudomonadota > Gammaproteobacteria > Pseudomonadales > Pseudomonadaceae > Aquipseudomonas. The sequence goes on along the minus strand of NZ_AKJL01000245.1, from coordinate 37 downwards.
TCGCGAGCAAGCTGAACTGGCCTAATGATTTTGGACA
>NZ_AKJL01000244.1 GCF_000282355.1 Pseudomonas sp. GM49 | reverse complement strand
GGCGGCTGCCGGCATCATCAGCCAATGCTCGGCTTTCTCGTTCGGTGGTGCCGAAGAGGCGGTGATCATTCCACCGCCGGCCCTCGACGAAACCACCCAGGCCCGCAGCGAAACCGCGGTGTTCGCCGGTGGCTGCTTCTGGGGCGTTCAAGGTGTGTTTCAGCATGTCAAAGGGGTGAAGAATGCAGTCTCCGGCTACGCGGGCGGGGCGGCCAATACCGCGCATTACGAACGTGTCAGCGACGGCAATACCGGCCATGCGGAATCGGTCGAAGTCACCTTCGATCCAGCTCAGGTCAGTTATGGCACCTTGCTGCAGATTTACTTTTCGGTGGCGCACAACCCGACCGAACTCAACCGTCAGGGGCCGGACAGCGGCACCCAGTATCGCTCGGCGATCTTCACCAAAAGCGCTGAGCAGCAGCGGGTCGCGCAGGCTTACATCACCCAGCTCGACGCCGCGCATTCGTTCGATAAACCGATCGTGACCCGGCTTGAAACCTTCAACGGTTTCTATCCGGCGGAGGAGGAACATCAGGATTTCCTGACCGAACATCCGACCTATCCGTACATCGTGATCAATGACTTGCCGAAGGTGGCGCAGCTCAAGCAGTTGTACCCGAATCGTTATCAGGAACAACCGGTGCTGGTGAAGGCGGGGATGTGAGTGAATGGGAGATGGACAACCCTGCCACTGACTCATGCATGGTCTATTCGGCCAACGGGTGCTTGCCCCACATCTGTACGGCGAACTCGACGAAACGCCGCAGTTTCGGCAAACGGTGGCGATCCTGGGCATAGACCAGGTGCATCGGCCGACTGGGCGGGCAGTAATCGGGCATCAAGGCCAGCAGCTTTCCGTCCTTGAGGTCCTGCTCGACCAAGGCGTCGGGCATCATCACGATGCCCATGCCGGCTCGCGCTGCCTGATGCAGTCCGGCCGAACTGTTGATCAGCATCGGCCCGCTGACCCCCACGCTGACTTCGCCATCGGGACCGGCCAGGCGCCATTCCTTTTGCACCGATTGCCAGTCATCGCCGGCCGGATAGGCAAAGGACAGGCAATCGTGGAGCCGCAGGTCTTCAGGTGTTTGCGGTGTGCCCCGACGGGCCAGATATTCCGGTGATGCGCACATGGTCAGGGTGTAGTCGATCAGCGGGCGGGCGATCAGGTTGGAGGGCTCCAGCGCGCCGAGGCGAAACGCTACATCCAGACCGTTTTCCAGCAGATCCGGGCGTCGGTTGGTCAGTACCACGTCGAGTTTCACCCGCGGGTTTTGCCGGCTGAACTCACTCAGTGCCGGCGCCAGGCGTTCGGTGCCGAAGGTCAAGGGTGCGGTGATGCGCAAGGTGCCGCTCGGTTCGTCCAGAGCCTGTTCGGCCAGTCGCTCGGAATCGGCCACCAGCCCCAACACTTCCAGGCAACGCTGGTAATACGCGGCACCGAACTCGGTCAGCCGCTGGCGCCGCGTGGTGCGGTTGAGCAGGCGCACACCCAGCCGTTGCTCCAGGGCCTTGAGGTGGTTGCCGACCATGGTCGTGGACATATCGCACTGCAAAGCGGCGGCGGTCATGCTGCCGGTCTCCACCACTTTCACGTAAACGGTCATTGCCTGGAATAAATCCATTATCAAGCTCAACTTTAAAATGATTGAAGATTTCCAGCGTTTATCCAGTTCAGGTGGCTAACCATACTGCAAAAACACCGACCCTTGCTGGAGCTTGATGTCATGACCGCCGCCTGCCTGATGAGCACTTACCAACCCTTGGCCCTGAGTTTCAACAAGGGCCTGGGCACTCGCCTGTGGGATCAGGCCGGTCGCGAATACCTGGATGCGGTCGCCGGTGTGGCGGTGACCAACGTCGGCCACTCCCACCCGAAAATCGTTGCCGCCATCGTTGAACAGGCCGGGTTGCTGCTGCACACGTCGAATCTCTACAGCATCGACTGGCAGCAACGGCTGGCGCAGAAACTGACCCGCCTGACGGGCATGGACCGGGCGTTTTTCAACAACTCCGGGGCCGAAGCCAACGAAACTGCACTGAAAATCGCCCGGCTGCATGGCTGGCACAAAGGCATCGAGCAGCCGCTGGTGGTGGTCATGGAGAACGCATTCCATGGCCGCACCCTCGGCACGTTGTCGGCCAGCGATGGCCCGTCTGTGCGCCTGGGTTTCAACAAGCTGCCGGGGGATTTCGTCAAAGTGCCGTTCGGCGACCTCGACGCACTGGACAAGGTGCAACAAGCCCATGGCTCGCGGATCGTGGCGGTGCTGATGGAGCCGATCCAGGGCGAAAGCGGTGTGCAACTGGCGCCACCGGGCTATCTCAAGGCCGTGCGCGAACTGTGCAACCGGCGCTCATGGCTGTTGATGCTCGATGAAATCCAGACCGGTATCGGCCGCACCGGCCAATGGTTTGCGTTCCAGCACGAAGGCATCGTCCCGGACGTCATGACCCTGGCCAAAGGCCTGGGCAACGGCGTACCCATCGGCGCCTGCCTGGCCCGTGGCAAGGCGGCCGAACTGTTCACGCCGGGCAGCCACGGCAGCACTTTCGGCGGCAATCCGCTGGCTTGCCGGGTCGGTTGCACCGTGCTGGATATCGTTGAAGAACAAGGGCTGCTGGAAAACGCCCGGCTTCAGGGGGAACGCTTGCTCGAAAGATTGCGCACCGAGTTGGCGGGCAACCCGAACGTAATGGCGATCCGTGGTCAGGGGCTGATGATCGGCATCGAACTCAAGCAACCGATCCGCGACCTGAGCCTGATCGCCGCCCGGGATCACGGTTTGCTGATCAACGTCACGCGGGGGAAAACCATTCGCCTGCTGCCGCCGCTGACGATTGATGAGCGGGAGGTGGAGATGATTGTCAGAGGGGTGAGTGGTGTGGTGAAAGAGGCTTGAAACACGGCCCTACAGCGTGATGCCGATCGGATAAGGCCGTGCGCACCGCAAATCCTGTGGGAGCGAGCTTGCTCGCGATAGCGGAGTGTCTGTCAACGACGATGTTGACTGTGCAATCGCCATCGCGAGCAAGCTCGCTCCCACAGGTTTTGTGCCTTAACTGATAGGTATTGTTCCTACTTCTGAAGCGAAGTCGGTGATTTCTTTCCAATCCATCAATTGAATTTTCGAACCGGTAAAGCCTTCGAACAACCGCTGATGCGCAGCAAATCCACTTGAATCATCACGCTTGCGATAACTGCCCGCCCACTCCAGCAAGGCCACCAACCGTTCGTCATCCTGTGTTTCCCGTCGGCGAATGTTGGCCACGCAATCCTCGTCCCCGACGCTCAGCCAGATCAGCGCAGTCGCCCGTGGCAGGAGTTCACTGGCGATCCAGCCATACACGCCTTCGATCACCCAATGCTCCTGTTCGGCCGCGATCCGTGCCATGGCCAGTGCTTCGGCGCGGGGGCGGGGGATGCTGTGCTCGTCGGACAGCCAGTGAATCCGGTCGAGATCGGTCCAGGGCACGCGCAGTTGCTCGGCCAGCCGCTGGGCCAGCCAGCTCTTGCCGGAGCCGGAGTTGCCGATGATCAGGGTGCGGGTGAGGTTCATGCCGAGTTGCCTCTACCTATGTGCCTGACGAGGATCACTGTGGGAGCGAGCTTGCTCGCGATGACGGACTCAAAGCCAACATCGATGTCGACTGATACGCCGCCATCGCGAGCAAGCTCGCTCCCACAGGGGTTATACCTTTAGTCCTCACCCTCCGGCGCAACCATTCGTGTCTTTGGCGAGCCATTGGCGTTGTGTTGAAAAATGTCCTGTGGCTGACCTTTTTCATTAAAGAACACCTGCCCGATCCCCGCCGAGTTCCACAGCCGCTCACCGGCTTCGGCGTGTTCGGGTACGTGGGGCACGATGCGCATGCGTCGACGTTTGGTCAGCCAGTTCAGCGGCGAACGTGGCGAGTACAGCCAGCGGTTGAGGCGGTCGAACCACTCGAGCAGGGTGGCCGGGAATTCGTTCTTGATGCCGCTGCTGGTGATCTGCCAGATGCGTGGCCCGGCCTTGCGGTGGCGGATCAGCACTTCGTAGACGAAGGAGTAGTGCACGTCGCCTGACAGCACCACGTAGTTACCCGGCGTGCGCGAGTGGCGGAAAATGTTCAGGATCACCTGTGCCGCGCCGCGATGGGCCATCCAGTTTTCCGCGTCCACCAGCAGTGGATAACCGCACCAGCTGAATACCCGCTGCACGGTTTCAATCAGTTTGACGCCGAAGATCGGCGCCGGTGAAACGATGATCGCACTCGGGTGGTCCAGCAGTTCCTGTTGCAGTTCGCTGAGGGCTTCCCAGTCGAGCAAACCGGAAGGTTGTTTGAGGTTCATCTCGCTGCGCCAGCGTCGGGTGCGGGTGTCGATCACCACGATGGCGGGGGTGGTGGGCAGCACGTAATGCCAGTGCTGAAACTTCAGCAGATCATCGATCAAATCATCCTGAACCGTGCTGTCGCGGTGACGGTCGTGTGCGCTGGCGCTCAACGTACCGGCCTTTTCCATCACGGCAGTGAACGCATCCGGATTGTTGCCCCAGCCCTGGCACAGCATGTACGCCAGCAGCGCGTTGCCGATGATGCGCCGGGAGAACGGATGGCCGTAGGCCGTTTCCTCCCATTGCGCGGACAGGTTCCAGTCATCGGTGATGTCGTGGTCGTCGAAAATCATCAGCGTCGGCAGATGCGCCATTGCTCGCGCGACGCTGCCAAGGCCTGCCTTGAAGGCATCGATGCGCGTCTGTTCAAGGGCGTAGCGTTCAAGTCTTTGCGGCGTCAGCGTCGGTGCCTGTGGGTCGATGAGGGTCCAGGGCGTTGGCGACCAGACCAGCAAATACATGGCCATGACTTCGGCGAAGGTCACCAGGTGATTGTCGGCACTGCTGCTGGTGAAAATCGGCTTGCGCGCGCCACCGAAAAAACGCTCGCGCAGGGTTTCATTGCTTTGCAGTGCCGGCAGCAGATCCGCACGGTGATAGTAACTGGCCGGATGCTCGTAGAGCCTGGCGCTGTCGCTGACCACCGCGCCTTCCAGATGTTCGCCGAACAACCCCAAACGCTCGATCAAGGCGTGAATCGCCCGCAACATCGGCCCCGCGACGTCATCGGCGTAGACCTGATCGCCCGTCATCATCAGCAATGCCGGGCGGTCCTTGGCGGTATGTTCCTGCGCCAGCAACCGGTCGACGCACAGCAAGCCGTCTGCCGCCGGGTGATGAGGCTTGCGGCAAGAGCCGTGGAGCAACTGATCGACCCGTTCGCGCAGAACGAAGTTCGGGCAATGGGCATCGCCATACAGCAGGTGTGGCGCCCAGTCGGCGACGCCTTTTTCTGCGCCATCGATCAGCAGGTCATAGTCGATCGACTCATCCCGGGGCAGGGCGCAATCCAGGTGCACATCGATCAAGTGCACAAAGGCATGAGCCCCCACTGCAATCACCGTGCATTGCCCGCTATCGAGGCGGATATCGCCGACGCCCTGCAAGCGCAAGGTCAGCGCCAGCGCCCGGGAACCCACCAGCCACAGCACCAGCCGCGTGGGCTCAAGGCGCCGCAACAGCGGGCCCGCCAGGACCGGCGGCAGGGCTTGGTGATCGTCGGGCAGTGGCAGCGTGTCGGACATCCGGGTTCAAGACTCTTGGGGCGTGGAAGCGGGCGATGATAGCGCAGGTGACGGCGGGACCTGCCAGTGAGATCCCGTTTCTGTCTGTCATGAAATGAAAAGCCATTGTCGTCTGATGAGAAGCGTCTCAACAGGCCTCGTCCTACAGTCCAATCAGCGCAATTCGATGCAACACGCCCATATTGCAGATTGGAGAATAAGAAAAATGGCCAAAGCCGTACGCTTCTACGAAACCGGTGGTCCCGAAGTTCTACGTTATGAGGACGTCGAAGTCGGCGAACCCGGTCCAGGCCAGGTTCGGCTTCGTCATGTGGCGGTTGGCTTGAACTATGCCGACACCTATTTCCGTAACGGTACCTATGCGATTCCGCTGCCCAACGGCATGGGCGTCGAGGCCTCTGGCGTAGTCCAGGCCGTTGGTGATGGGGTCACCAACGTCGAGGTCGGCGATCGCGTCACCTACACCGGTTTTCTCAATACCCTCGGCGCCTACAGCACCGAGCGCCTGATCCCGGCCGCGCCGCTGATCAAGCTGCCGGAAACCATCAGCTTCGAAACCGCTGCCGCGATGACCATGCGTGGCCTGACGTCTTCGTACCTGATGCGCCGCATCTACGACTTCAAGCCGGGCGACAGCATCCTGTTGCATGCCGCCGCTGGCGGTGTCGGCCTGATCGTTTCGCAGTGGGCCAAGCTGCTGGGCCTGAACGTGATCGGTACGGTTTCGACCGAGCAAAAGGCGGAAATCGCCCGGGCTCACGGTTGCGACCATACGATCAATTACAGCCATGAAGACGTCGCCGCTCGCGTTCGCGAATTGACCGACGGTGTTGGCGTCAACGTGGTGTTCGACAGTGTTGGCAAGAACACCTTCATGGGTTCGCTGGATTCGTTGAAACCCCGTGGCCTGATGGTCTGCGTGGGTACCGCATCCGGTCCGATCCCGGCGTTCGACCCAGTGATGCTGGCGATGAAAGGTTCGCTGTTCCTGACCCGTCCTGCCCTGGCCAACTACATCAGCGACCCGGCCGAAAAAGCAGCCCTGGCTGGCGAGCTGTTCGACCACGTCGGCAGCGGCCGGATCAAGATCGAGATCAACCAGCACTACGCCTTGCAGGACGCGGTGCAGGCTCATCGCGACCTTGAATCACGCAAGACCACCGGCTCGTCGATTTTCGTCGTTTAAGGAGCGGCCAGCCATGAAAGTCGAACAATTGACCTGCAGCATTGGCGCCGAACTGATCGGTGTCAATCTGGCCGACGCGGTACATGACGACGGTCTGTTTGCCGAGATTCGTGCCCAGTTGCTCAAGCACCGCGTGGTGTTCCTGCGCGATCAGGACATCACCCGCGCCGAGCACGTGGCTTTCGCCCGGCGCTTCGGCGAGCTGGAGGATCATCCGGTGGCCGGCAGCGATCCGGATCATCCGGGACTGGTGCGGATCTACAAGAATCCGGACCAGCCGATGGACCGCTATGAAAACGCCTGGCACACCGACGCCACCTGGCGCGAAGCACCGCCGATGGGCTGCGTGCTGCGCTGCGTGGAGTGCCCTCCGGTCGGCGGCGACACCATGTGGGCCAACATGGTCCAGGCCTATGCGAACTTGCCGGAAGACGTAAAGGTCAAGATCGCCGACCTGCGTGCACGCCACAGCATCGAAGCGAGCTTCGGTGCGGCGATGCCGATTGAAAAACGCCTGGCGCTCAAGGCGATGTACCCGGACGCCGAACACCCGGTGGTGCGCACTCACCCGGAAACCGGTGAAAAGGTGCTGTTCGTCAACGCTTTCACCACCCACTTCAGCAACTACCACACCCCTGAGCGGGTGCGCTTCGGCCAGGACGCCAACCCCGGCGCCAGTGAGTTGCTGCGCTACCTGATCAGCCAGGCGTACATCCCCGAGTATCAGGTGCGCTGGCGCTGGAAGCCGAACAGCATCGCCATCTGGGACAACCGCAGTACCCAGCATTACGCCGTCATGGATTACCCGCCATGCCATCGCAAGATGGAACGTGCCGGGATCATCGGCGACAAGACGTTCTGATCGAACGCCACCTGCATTCGCACTCGCAGCATTCGCACTCGTAAACACGTCTGCCCGGCACGACCCCGGGTGGACGGAACAATCATAAGAACTGGAGTAGACCATGCAATTCTTCGACGATTCCCTGCACCCGGAAAACATGGAAAAGGTAGTCATTACCGTGGCCCCGTACGGCCCGGAGTGGATGCCCGAAGACTTCCCGGAAGACATCCCCCTGACCATGGACGAGCAAGTCCAGAAAGCGGTCGAATGCTATGAAGCCGGCGCCACCGTACTGCATCTGCACGTGCGTGAACTGGACGGCAAGGGTTCCAAGCGTCTGTCGAAGTTCAACGAGCTGATCGCCGGTGTGCGTGAAGCCGTGCCGGACATGATCATCCAGGTCGGCGGCTCGATTTCCTTCGCCCCGGAAAGCGATGGTGAAGCGGCCAAGTGGCTGTCTGACGACACCCGCCACATGCTGGCCGAGCTGACGCCGAAACCGGATCAGGTCACCGTGGCAATCAACACCACCCAGATGAACATCATGGAGCTGCTGTATCCGGAATACCTGGAAGGCACCTCCCTGGCCAACCCGATGTTCCAGGCCGCCTACAGCGAAATGACCGTACCGGCAGGTCCGGCCTGGGTTGCCGAGCACCTCAAGCGCCTGACGGAGAACGGCATCCAGCCGCACTTCCAGTTGACCGGCATGCACGCCATGGAAACCCTCGAGCGCCTGGTGCGCAGGGGCATCTACAAGGGGCCGCTGAACCTGACCTGGATCGGCATCGGTGGCGGCTTCGACGGCCCGAACCCGTTCAACTTCTTCAACTTCATCCACCGCGCGCCGGACGGTTGCACCCTGACCTCCGAATCGCTGCTCAAGAACGTCATGCCGTTCAACACCATGTCGATGGCCATGGGCATGCACCCGCGCGTGGGCAATGAAGACACTATCATTGATCACAAGGGCGATCGTTTCGGCTCGGTGGCGCAGATCCGGCAAACCGTGCGCATCGCCCACGAACTGGGCCGCGAAATCGCCACCGGCAAAGAAGCCCGCGAGATCTACCGCATCGGCGTGCAGTACGAAACCATCGAAGAAACCCTGTTGGCCAACGGCATGGCCCCCAACCGCAAGGCTGGGCAAAAAGGTGTACCGCAACGCGGTTGACCGAGGGTCGGGACGAGAGGCCGTGACCTCTCGTCCGCCTGACCGTTACACGCTTGATAACAAAAATAAATAAAAGCTTTGAGGAGGCTGCATGGCCTTTCACCCAATAGCCGCTGACGATGACGACTCCAGCGGAGTCGGCGTTGCGCGCCAATATGCCTGGATCGTCTTTGCACTGACGTTCGGCCTGTTGATCTCCGATTACATGTCGCGTCAGGTACTGAACGCGGTGTTCCCCCTGCTCAAGACTGAGTGGGCATTGAGCGACGGACAGCTGGGTCTGCTCAGCGGCATCGTTGCCCTGATGGTCGGCCTGCTGACGTTTCCCCTGTCGTTGATGGCCGACCGTTTCGGCCGGGTCAAGAGCCTGGCGCTGATGGCGTTTCTGTGGAGCGTGGCGACCCTGGGTTGCGCGTTGGCTCAGGACTACCAGCAGATGTTCATCGCGCGGTTCATGGTCGGCGTCGGCGAGGCGGCCTATGGCAGCGTGGGCATCGCGGTGGTGATTTCGGTGTTCCCCAAACACATGCGCGCCACCCTGGCCAGTGCCTTCATGGCGGGCGGGATGTTCGGTTCGGTGCTGGGCATGGCCCTGGGCGGTGCCATCGCGGCCAAGCTCGGCTGGCGCTGGTCGTTCGCCGGCATGTCGTTGTTTGGCCTGGTGCTGGCGATGCTTTATCCGCTCATCGTCAAGGAAGCGCGCATTGCGCCACAGCGTGCCGCGCAGATTGCGAACAAGACGGCTGCCGCGGTCAAGCGTCCGCTGCGCACGCTGTGGTCCAGCCGTTCGGTGGTGTCGACCTACATTGCCAGCGGCTTGCAGTTGTTCGTCGGCGGTACGGTGATGGTGTGGATTCCCAGCTACCTCAACCGCTACTACGACATGCCCACCGACAAGGCCGGCGGCATGGCGGCGATCATCGTGTTGTGCAGCGGTGCGGGCATGATCCTGTGCGGCATGCTCAGCGATCGACTGTGTCGCAACTCACCGGAGCGCAAAGTCAGCCTGGCCATCGGCTTCTGCCTGGGCAGTTGCCTGCTGTTGTCGGCGGCGTTTGCCTTGCAGGCAGGGCCGGTGCAATTGCTGCTGATCTGCCTGGGCATGCTGATTGCCACCGGTACCACGGGACCTGCCGGCGCGATGGTTGCCAACCTGACGCATTACTCGGTGCACGGTACGGCGTTCGCCACGCTGACCCTGGCCAACAACATGCTGGGGCTGGCGCCGGGGCCGTTCATCACCGGTCGGGTGTCCGACCTCATCGGTCTGCATGCCGCGTTTCAACTGGTGCCACTGGTCAGCCTCGCGGCGGCGGCGGTGTTCTTTTATGCCAAGTGTCATTACCACAAAGATATTGCCCGGCTTCAGGGTCAGAGCGTGCCTGACCCTGTCGGTGAAGCGGGTTTAGAGGTGAAGTTGTGAGTCGTCGTTTACGTATTGATGTGTTTTTCGATTTTATCTGCCCCTGGTGCCTGATCGGCAAACGCCAACTGGAGCATGCGCAGGTACAGTTTCGCAGTCGCCACCCGGATGTGCAGATCACCACGGTGTGGCATGGCGTGCAGTTGTTGCCTCAGATTCCGGTAGAGGGTGAGCCCTTCGCCGAGTTCTATCGCAAACGCCTGGGCAATGCGGACGCCATGACCATGCGCCAGGCCCAGGTACAGCAGGCTGCCGGGGCGGTTGGACTGGCCATCGACCTCAGCCGCATCGAGACGATGCCCAACACCGCAGACGCTCATCGTTTGTTCGAACGTGTCAACGGACTGGGCAATTCCAGTCAGCGTGAAATGTTGCTCGAACGACTGTTCGCCGCTTATTTCCACAGACGCGAAAACCTGGGTTGTCGGGAGACCTTGCTCGCCATTGCCCGCTCCTGTGGAGTCGATAAGGACGGGGTGCTCGATTGCCTGAAGGGCGACGCCACGCCATTTGAAGGATCCCCCGGCGCAACCAGTGGCGTGCCGAGCTTTCAGTTCGACCGCCGCATGACGGTGATTGGTGCGCAACCTGCTCAGGCGCTGCTCGGGGCGATGAACGAAGCCCTTAAGGAAAGTGATCGCGAGCGGCAGTCAGCATGACTCGGCGCATCCCCGTGCCGGCCGGCAAACACCCGCAGGCCGGTGGCCGGGCGCTGTTCGAATTCGAAGACAAAAGCCTGGCGTTGTTCAACGTCGACGGGCAGCTGTTTGCCATCGACGACAGCTGCCCGCATCAGGGCGCCTCGCTGTGTGGCGGGCGCCTTGAGGGGCGAGTGATTCAATGCTGCGCCCATGGCCTGCGCTTCGATTTGCGCAGTGGCTACATGCTCAATTCCACCTTGGTCAAAGTCACCAACTACCCGGTCGAGAACATCGACGGCCAGGCGTTTATCGTCATCGCATCCGAGGAGTCCGCGCCATGAGCGTCATTGCTCTCACCCGTATCCACAGTCGCACGCGCGAACTGGCTCCGGGGTTTATCGTCAGCCTGATCGTGGCGGCCGCCGCGTCGTTTTTGTCCGAGCACTATGGTGCGCCGGTCATGCTGTTCGCCTTGCTGCTGGGCATGGCCCTGAATTTTCTCGCCGATGACGGTCCGTGCAAGGCCGGTATCGAGTTCACCGCCCGCACGGTGTTGCGCATCGGCGTGGCGCTGCTGGGCATGCGCATCACCCTGGAACAGATGGCCGCGCTGGGCTGGAAGCCGATAGCGCTGGTGGTGATTCTGGTGGTGGTGACCATCAGCGTGTCTGTGATCGCCGCCAAGGCCCTGGGTTTCCAGCGCCTGTTCGGCATGCTCACCGGCGGCGCGACGGCCATCTGTGGCGCCTCGGCGGCCTTGGCGTTGGCAGCGGCATTGCCGAACCATCCGCAGAAAGAACGGGCGACCTTGTTCACCGTGATTGGTGTTTCGGCGCTGTCCACGATGGCCATGATCGTCTATCCGATGATCGCCAACTGGCTGCAGTTGTCGCCGCAAGTGGCGGGCGTGTTCCTCGGTGCCACGATCCACGACGTGGCCCAGGTGGTCGGCGCCGGCTACAGCATGTCGACCGAGACCGGCGACACGGCCACGGTGGTCAAACTGATGCGCGTTGGCATGCTGCTGCCGGTGATCGTCACCGCCGCGATGATCACCCGCATGCAAGGCGCCGACCCGACGGGCAAACGCCCGCCATTGTTGCCGTGGTTTGCCGTCGGTTTTCTGATTCTGGCCTGCATCAACAGCACCGGATGGATAGCGCCTGCGGTGCAAGGGTCGGTCAACGAACTGTCGCGCTGGTGCCTGGTGATTTCCATCAGCGCCCTGGGCATGAAGACCCGGCTCAAGGAGCTAGCGGCGGTCGGGATCAAGCCGATTCTGCTGATGGTGGGGGAGACGGTGTTCCTGGTCGTGCTGGTGCTGTTGTTGCTGCACTGGGGGCTCTGAACGCCTCGTCACGCACAGGTTTTATGGCAGGGCCACACGGCGTTGACTCCTCATGCCGTGGGGCTCTCGACCGGTGTCACAAACACCGGTCTTTCGCGGCGACTGTACCAGCAGTCGCCGTTTTTTTTGGGGCTTTCACTGGTTTTGACTCGGACGCGGTCGCTTGGAGCTGGCTCCTACAGTTTCAGCGTGGGCATGGTCCCTTGTGGGAGCTGGCTTGCCAGCGATGGTCGTTAACGATAACGCGTGTGAACTGGATAAACGCGGCGCACTGGAGTCCATCGCCAGCAGGCTGGCTCCTACAGTTTCAGCGTGGGCTCGGTCCCTTGTGGGAGCTGGCTTGCCAGCGATGGTCGTTAACGATAACGCGTGTGAACGGGATAAACGCGGCGCACTGGAGTCCATCGCCGGCAAGCCGGCTCCTACTTTTTTGTGTGCTCGACTCAGGATTCTTTCGGGCCTGCGCCAGGTTTTGCTGTGGATTGTTTTTGCGCCCGCCACGTCGCCGGCGGCATTCCAAACTGACTGATAAACCACCGCGTAAACGAACTCGCCATCGAATAGCCGAGCATGTCGGCAATGCGGCTCAGCGAGTAGTTCGGGTTGTCCAGGTAACGCAGCACCAGATCTCGACGCACATCGTTGATCACGTCGTTGAAGGCGCAGCCGTCGTCCTTGAGGCGGCGTTGCAGGGTGCGTACGTTCATGCCCTGGCTCTGGGCCACCTGTTCGATGGTGGCGCGTCCCATGGGCAACAGCAGGTAGATGGCCTTGCGCACCTCGAACAGCATCGAGGCACCTTCGTGGCTGTGCAGTGAGTCGAGGTAGCTCTGGGCGTAGCGGGCCATGGCCGGGTCGGCGTTGGGGTTGGTCATGTCGAGGCTGATGTCGGGGCAGACGATGCCGTTGAATTCGCTGCCGAACTCCAGGTTGCAGCCGAACAGCCGGCGATGCAGGTGCAGGTTGTCCGGTGGCTGGTGCATGAAGTTGACGCTGTAGGGGTGCCAGTGCGAGCCGAGCAGGGCCGAGCACAGCCGGAACATCACGCCAATGGCCAGTTCGGTAGCCTGGCGGCTGGGCATTGGCGTTTCGGTGACCACCTCTTCGCGAATGATCACCATCTTGCCGGCCTCTTCAATGAAGATGGCCAGCGAATCATTCATCAGGTGTCGGTAGTCCACCACGACCTGCAAGGCATCGCGCAGGGTACGCTGGTGGCTGAGCAGCAGGCTGACCACGCCAAAGTCCGAGAGCTGGCGCGACTCGGCCATGCTCAGGCCGAAGGTCTGGCAGCCGCTGGCGGCGGCGG
>NZ_AKJL01000243.1 GCF_000282355.1 Pseudomonas sp. GM49 | reverse complement strand
TGGGAGCGAGCTTGCTCGCGATGGCGGTGGATCAGTCAACAGAGATGTTGAATGTTAATCCGCTATCGCGAGTAAGCTCGCTCCCACAGGGGTCTCCTACAGCCTTCAGTTCGCGGGTGCGGCGAGTTGCGGTGGCGGAGTGAAATCAAACGGCGCCAGCGCAAACCCTTGTTCGTCGACCTGCAATGCCCACCCTTGACGATCCCAGTCCCCCAGCACAATGCGCCGGGCTGCTTGCTCGCCAAGCTGCAACTTGTGAATCGCGGGACGATGGGTATGCCCGTGAATCAAGGTCTTCACGCCGTACTCCTGCATGATCCGCGGAATCTCTTCGGGCGTGACGTCGACTATTTCATTGGCCTTCATCCGCACCTGGGCACGGCTTTCACTGCGCAGTTTGCGTGCCAGCTTGTGCCGGGTGCGCAAGGGCAGGTTGCGCAGGATGAACAGGGTGATCGGGTTGCGCAGGTAGCGGCGCAGCTTCATATAGCCTTCGTCGCGGGTGCACAGGCTGTCGCCGTGCATCAGCAGCACCGGCTCGCCGTTGAGTTGCACGACACTCGGGTCTTTAAGCAAGGTGCAGCCGGCCTGTTTGCAAAAGGCCTGGCCGAGCATGAAGTCGCGATTGCCGTGCATCAGGAAAATGGCCGTGCCGCTGTCACTGAGATCGCGCAGGGCCTGGCAGATGGAACGCTGGAAGGGCGTCATGGCGTCGTCGCCAATCCACACCTCGAAGAAGTCGCCCAGAATGTACAACGCACTCGCCGAGCGGGCGCGTCCGGCGAGCAAATCCAGAAACGCCCGGGTGATGTCCGGGCGCTCCTCTTCCAGATGCAAGTCTGAAATCAGCAATATCACTCAATGATCTCGGCTTTCTCGATGATCACGTCGTCTGCCGGTACGTCCTGGTGGCCGGCCTTGGAAGTGGTGGCCACGCCTTTGATCTTGTCGACAACGTCGGTGCCAGCGGTCACTTTACCGAATACCGCGTAGCCCCAGCCTTGTACGTTCTTGCCGCTGTGGTTCAGGAAGCTGTTGTCCGCCACGTTGATGAAGAACTGTGCGGAAGCCGAATGCGGCTCCATGGTGCGGGCCATGGCGACGGTGTACTTGTCGTTGGAAAGACCGTTGTCAGCTTCGTTCTGGATGCTTGGACGCTTGTCTTTCTTTTCTTTCATGCCTGGCTCGAAACCGCCGCCCTGGATCATGAAGTTACCGATGACACGGTGGAAAACAGTGTTTTCGTAGTGACCGGCTTTAACGTACTCAACGAAGTTGGCCACGGTGATCGGGGCTTTGTCGGCGTTCAGTTCGAGGACGATGTCGCCGAAGTTGGTAGTCAGTTTGACTTGGGTCATGATCGTTACTCACTTAAGGAATTCGTGGTTTTGGGACATTCCATCCCGCAACCGGTTCAGCCTGTCTCGGCCAAGGTGCGCAGTTTAGCGTGCCAGACGCGAATTTCGAGGCTGTTTTTTCATTTGCGGCCTATTAAATACGACGGTTTACAGGGTGCGCTCTGTCAGGTACTTGACGGCATCGGCTATGATAGCGGCTTTGTTTTGTCCGGCCTTCATTACGGCCACGCACTTGTACGTTCAAGGATCCTATGAGCAAGCCCACTGTCGACCCTACCTCGAATGCCAAGACCGGCCCTGCCGTGCCGGTCAACTTCCTGCGGCCGATCATCCAGGCAGACCTGGACTCGGGCAAGCACACGCAGATCGTCACCCGTTTCCCGCCTGAACCCAACGGCTACCTGCACATCGGTCACGCCAAGTCGATCTGCGTGAACTTCGGCCTGGCCCAGGAGTTCGGCGGCGTCACGCACCTGCGTTTTGACGACACCAACCCGGCCAAGGAAGACCAGGAATACATCGACGCGATCGAAAGCGACGTCAAATGGCTGGGCTTCGAATGGTCCGGTGAAGTGCGCTACGCCTCGCAATATTTCGACCAGTTGCACGACTGGGCCGTTGAACTGATCAAGTCCGGCAAGGCCTACGTCGATGACCTGACCCCCGAGCAGGCCAAGGAATACCGTGGCACCTTGACCGAACCGGGCAAGAACAGCCCGTTCCGCGACCGCAGCGTAGAAGAGAACCTGGACCTGTTCGCGCGCATGAAAGCCGGCGAGTTCAAGGACGGCGCACGGGTGCTGCGGGCCAAGATCGACATGGCCTCGCCGAACATGAACCTGCGCGATCCGATCATGTATCGCATCCGTCACGCTCACCACCACCAGACCGGCGACAAGTGGTGCATCTACCCGAACTACGATTTCACCCACGGTCAGTCGGACGCCATCGAAGGCATCACCCATTCAATCTGCACCCTGGAGTTCGAAAGCCACCGCCCGCTGTACGAGTGGTTCCTCGACAACCTGCCGGTGCCGGCCAACCCGCGCCAGTACGAGTTCAGCCGCCTGAACCTGAACTACACCATCACCAGCAAGCGCAAGCTCAAGCAGCTGGTCGATGAGAAGCACGTCAACGGCTGGGACGACCCGCGCATGTCCACGCTGTCGGGTTTCCGCCGCCGTGGCTACACGCCGAAATCGATCCGCAACTTCTGCGAAATGATCGGCACCAACCGTTCCGACGGCGTGGTGGACTTCGGCATGCTCGAGTTCAGCATCCGTGACGACCTCGACCAGAGCGCCCCGCGTGCCATGTGCGTGCTGCGTCCGCTGAAAGTCGTGATCACCAACTACCCGGAAGGCCAGGTCGAAAACCTCGAACTGCCGCGTCATCCGAAGGAAGACATGGGCGTGCGCGCTTTGCCGTTCGCCCGTGAAATCTATATCGACCGTGAAGACTTCATGGAAGAGCCGCCGAAGGGCTACAAGCGCCTGGAGCCGGCCGGTGAAGTGCGTCTGCGCGGCAGCTACGTGATCCGTGCCGACGAAGCGATCAAGGACGCCGATGGCAACATCGTCGAACTGCGCTGCTCCTACGATCCGGACACCCTGGGCAAGAACCCGGAAGGCCGCAAGGTCAAAGGCGTGATCCACTGGGTGCCGGCCGCTGCCAGCGTCGAGTGCGAAGTGCGCCTGTACGATCGTCTGTTCCGTTCTCCGAACCCGGAGAAGGCCGAAGACAGCGCCAGTTTCCTGGACAACATCAACCCTGACTCGCTGCAGGTACTCACTGGTTGTCGTGCTGAGCCTTCGCTTGGCAATGCACAGCCGGAAGACCGTTTCCAGTTCGAGCGCGAAGGTTACTTCGTTGCCGATTTGAAGGACTCGAAACCAGGTCAGCCGGTATTCAACCGTACCGTGACCCTGCGCGATTCGTGGGGCCAGTGATTCAGCGTCAAGGAAATTAAAGTGCTGACGATCTACAACACGCTCACCAAGAGCAAAGAAGTCTTCAAGCCGCTCGATGGCAACAATGTGCGCATGTACGTGTGCGGCATGACCGTGTACGACTACTGCCACCTGGGCCACGGCCGCAGCATGGTTGCGTTCGACCTGGTGACCCGCTGGTTGCGCTTCAGCGGCTACGACCTGACTTATGTGCGCAACATCACCGACATTGACGACAAGATCATCAATCGGGCCAACGAGAACGGCGAGTCGTTCGAAGCCTTGACCGAGCGCATGATCGCGGCGATGCACGAAGACGAAGCGCGCCTGAACATCAAGAAACCGGACATGGAACCGCGCGCCACGGATCACATTCCGGGCATGCACGCGATGATCCAGACCCTGATCGACAAGGGTTATGCCTACGCCCCGGGCAATGGCGACGTGTACTACCGCGTCGGCAAGTTCATGGGCTACGGCAAGCTGTCGCGCAAGAAGATCGAAGACCTGCGCATCGGCGCGCGCATCGAAGTCGACGAGTCCAAGCAGGACCCGCTGGACTTCGTGCTGTGGAAAGCCGCCAAGCCGGGCGAACCGAGTTGGGAATCGCCGTGGGGCGCCGGGCGTCCGGGCTGGCACATCGAATGCTCGGTGATGTCGACCTGCTGCCTCGGTGAGACTTTCGACATTCATGGCGGCGGCAGCGATCTTGAGTTCCCGCACCACGAAAACGAAATCGCCCAGAGCGAAGCGGCCACCGGCAAGACCTACGCCAACGCGTGGATGCATTGCGGCATGATCCGTATCAATGGCGAGAAGATGTCCAAGTCCTTGAACAACTTCTTCACCATTCGCGACGTGCTCGACAAGTACCACCCGGAAGTCGTGCGTTACTTGCTGGTGTCGAGCCACTACCGCAGCGCCATCAACTACTCGGAAGACAACCTCAAGGACGCCAAAGGCGCACTGGAGCGTTTCTACCACGCGTTGAAAGGCCTGCCGAACGTGGCGCCGGCGGGCGGCGAAGCCTTCGTCGAGCGTTTCACCCAGGTGATGAACGACGACTTCGGCACGCCGGAAGCCTGTGCGGTGCTGTTCGAGATGGTCCGCGAGATCAACCGTCTGCGCGAGAGCGATCTCGATGCAGCGGCCGGTCTGGCGGCGCGTCTGAAAGAACTGGCCAGCGTGCTGGGTGTGTTGCAGCTCGAAGCCGATGACTTCCTGCAGGCCGGTGCCGAAGGGCGCGTGGATGCAGCTGAAGTCGAGGCGCTGATTGCAGCGCGCCTGGCGGCACGTGCCGGTAAGGACTGGGCCGAATCCGACCGCATCCGCGACCAGCTCACCGCCATGGGCGTGGTGCTGGAAGACGGCAAGGGCGGTACGACCTGGCGTCTGGCTGACTGACAGCGGCTGTATTGGCTAAAAAACAAAACCCGCCTTGTGCGGGTTTTTGTTTTTCGGGGTTGGCTGTTCGTTCTTTGGCGACAGGACTGACGCCTTCGCGGGCAAGCCCGCTCCCACAGTTGATCTTTGGTGTGTTTGAGTTTGAGTACGACGCAAATTCAAAGTGGGAGCGGGCTTGCTCGCGAAGAGGACCATTCGGCCAACTTGTCATTCAGCCTGACGCAACCGCTTGTACAGGGTATTGCGACTAACCCCCAACCGCCGCGCCAGGTACGAAATATTCCCCCCGACCGCCTGCAACTGCCGGTTCAAGTCCTCGACATCGTTGAGGTCAACGGCCAATGGTTCCGGGGTCTCCACCGGCTCCATCTCCAGATCGACAAAAAAATCATCCGGCAAATGCTCGGGTCGCACCGGCTGTTCCTCGGCCATGGCCAGGGCCACCTGAATCACGCTGCTGACCTGGCGCAAGTTGCCCGGCCACGGGTGGCGGCCGAACAACGCCATCACTTCCTGGCTCAAACCGGCCCATTGCGCCGGTTCGCGGTGCTGCTCCCACAAGCGTTTGAACAGCGCCTCTTTATCGCTGCGTTCTCTTAACGGTGGCAGTTCCAGGGTCAGGCCGCCGATGCGGTAATACAGGTCTTCACGAAACCGCCCCAGTTGTACTTGTTCCCGTAGCGAGCGATTGGTCGCTGAAATGATGCGCAGGTCCACAGGGAACAACTCGCTGCTGCCCACTGGCTGAACGCAACGCTCCTGCAACACCCGCAACAGTCGAGCCTGTGTTGGCAGTGGCATGTCGCCGATTTCATCGAGGAACAGCGTGCCTTTGTCCGCCTTGCGGATCAGCCCGATGCTGCCTTTCTGGTTGGCGCCGGTGAACGCGCCTTTTTCATAACCGAATAACTCAGACTCCACCAGTTCGGCGGGAATCGCTGCACAGTTGACGGCGATGAACGCTTGTTTGCTGCGCGAACTGGCCTGATGCAGGGCTTTGACGAACACTTCCTTGCCGACCCCGGTTTCACCGTGGATCAGCAGTGGAATGTCTTTTTCCAACAATCGCTCGGCCTGGCGCACGGCTTTTTCCACGCGACTGTCGCCGAAATGCAGGGAGTTGAGGCTGATGGCCGCGGGTGTAGCTACAACCGGCTCGGTGAACACTCGGGGTTGAATTGATGCCTGTTTCGGCCGCTTCAACAGGCACTGGAAGCGGTTGCGCCCGGAGGTTTGCAGGGCGAAGGGCAGGCCTTCGGGCTGATTGAGCAATTCCAGCAGCGAGACCTTGAACAGGCTATCGACACTGACCCGCGACAGGCTGATGCCCAGCAGATTGTCGGCCCGCCGATTGGCCGACAGCACCTGACCGCTCTCATCGAATATCAGCAGGCCGGCCCATTGGCTGTCGAGGTTGTTCAGCCCGGTGTTGAACGTGAGTTGGAAATGCTGACCATGGAACAGATTGAGGATCAGCCGGTTTTCCACGGTCTGGCTCATCATCTTGACCATGCCCAAGGTGTGGGATGGCGGGAGGTAACTGTCACTGGAAACGTCCAGTACCGCGATCACCTTGCGCTCGGCATCGAAAATCGGCGCGGCGGAACCGGTCATGAAGCGGTTGGCCTTGAGGAAATGTTCGTCGTGCTCGATGTGCACCGCTTGCTCGCAGGCCAGGGCGGTGCCGATGGCGTTGGTGCCGGTGCAACGTTCCATCCAGCTGGCTCCGGCGCTGAACCCCCGGGCCAGTTTGGGTTCGATAAAGCGCTGGGTGCCCCATGACGTGAGCACCTGGCCCCGATGGTCGGCGAGCATGATCAGGCAATTGGAATTGCTCAGGATGTTCTCGTAGTAGGGCAGCACTTCCTGATGGGTGGTTTGCACCAGCGAATGCTGGCTCTCCAGCAATTGCGCGATGCCCGCGGCCGGCAGCTGATCGAATGCCGGCGTGCTCTGATGACTGAGGCCGAACGCGCGGCAACGGGACCAGGAATCCTGGATGATGGCGTCGTGGGACAGCGGCAATGCGGGTGCGGCCATGGCAGTCGATCTCTGAACAGGCTTTTATTGTTGTTATGGGGTAGTGCCGATCCCGGTAGGAGCGAGCTTGCTCGCGATGCACGTGAGAGCGCCGCGTTTACTCAGGCTGCCCTCGTCAACGTTAACGTCCATCGCGAGCAAGCTCGCTCCTACAAGGGCCGTGAACAGTCCGTAGAGTGTTGTTCACTATTGTTCACTGTCAATGGGTGAACTGTTCAGTTGTTCATTTCCGGTTGTTCATTTGTGTTCAGCAACGAACGTGACTCTGTAGTCATTCTCAGGAATTTCAAACTGAATCAATCGTTTGCAATTTCTGGCACAAATGTCGCTTTACAGCTCCGGTCGCTTGATTCCAAAAATAAAAAGGCCGAGCCATGTCACTCACCCTGGAGCACGTCAGCCGCACCGTCGAGGGCCAGATCTGGATCGACGATGCCAACCTGAGTTTTGAACCCGGTTCCTTCAACGTTTTGCTGGGTCGCACCTTGTCCGGCAAAACCAGCCTGATGCGCCTCATGGCCGGTCTGGACAAGCCCGACAGCGGCCGCATCCTGATGAACGGCGTCGACGTTACCCAACGGCCGGTGCGCTTGCGCAATGTGTCGATGGTTTATCAGCAGTTCATCAATTACCCGACCATGACGGTGTTCGACAACATCGCCTCGCCGCTGCGCCAGGCCGGTGTATCCAATGATCTGATCCAGAACAAGGTGCTGGAAACCGCGAAGATGCTGCGCATCGAAAAGTTTCTCAAGCGCTATCCGCTGGAGCTTTCCGGCGGTCAGCAACAACGCACGGCCATGGCCCGGGCGCTGGTCAAGGATGCCGAGCTGATCCTGTTCGACGAACCGCTGGTCAACCTCGACTACAAGTTGCGTGAAGAGCTGCGCCAGGAAATGCGCGAGTTGTTCAAGGCGCACCACACCATTGCCATCTACGCCACCACCGAACCCAACGAAGCCCTGGCCCTGGGCGGCACCACGACCATTCTTCATGAAGGCCGGGTGATCCAGAGCGGCCGGTCTTCTTCGGTCTATCACCAGCCGCAAACCGTGCTGGCGGCCGAGCTGTTCTCCGAGCCGCCGATCAACCTGATGCCGGGTCGCATTGCCGGCAACGAAGTGAGTTTCGCCAACTTCGTGCACTTTCCGCTGAACGTCGATTTGCGCCCGGTGGGCGAGGGCGAGTTCCGCTTCGGCGTACGGCCCAGCCATATCTCGCTGGTGCCGAGCAACGATGATGATCTCGAGCTGGCGGTGACTGTCGAAGTCGCGGAAATCAGCGGCTCGGAAACCTTTCTTCACGTGCGCAACGAGCATTTCCTGCTGGTGCTGCACTTGCCGGGTGTTCACGAGTACGACGTCGACGCGCCGATCCGTATCTACATCCCGACCCATAAACTGTTTGTGTTCGATACGCAGGGACGGCTGGTCCAGGCGCCGGGCCGGCGTATCGCGAGGGTTGCCTGATGGCCGAAATCCGTTTGCAGAATCTCGCCCACAGCTACACCAGGACCCCGGCAGGCCCCGAGGACTACGCGATCCGCGAGATGGACCACATCTGGGAGCAAGGCGGCGCCTACGCGTTGCTCGGTCCATCGGGCTGTGGCAAATCAACCTTGCTCAACATCATTTCCGGGCTGCTCAGCCCGTCCCAGGGGCATGTACTGTTCGACGGCAAAGCGGTCAATGACCTGACCCCGGAGAAGCGCAACATCGCCCAGGTTTTCCAGTTTCCGGTGGTCTACGACACCATGACGGTGTTCGACAACCTGGCCTTCCCGCTGCGCAACCAGGGCATGGCCGAGGCAAGAGTTCATACCAAGGTGCAGGAAATCGCCGAAGTCCTCGACCTGCAGAGCCTGCTGAGCAAAAAGGCGCGCAACCTCACCGCCGACGAAAAACAGAAAGTCTCCATGGGCCGTGGGCTGGTGCGCGATGACGTGTCGGCGATCCTGTTCGATGAGCCGTTGACAGTGATCGATCCGCATTTGAAGTGGAAGCTGCGGCGCAAGCTCAAGCAGATTCACGAACAGTTCAATATCACCATGGTCTACGTCACCCACGATCAGCTCGAGGCTTCGACCTTCGCCGACAAGATCGCGGTGATGTACGGCGGACAGATCGTGCAGTTCGGCACACCCAGGGAGTTGTTCGAGCGGCCGAGCCACACCTTTGTCGGCTACTTCATTGGCAGTCCGGGGATGAACCTGATCGAGGTGCAGCCTCAGGCCGGCGGTGTGGGTTTTGCCGGGACTCACTTGCCGTTGTCCGACGCGATGCAGAAACGCATCGCCGACAGCGAATGGAAAAGCCTGAAGGTCGGCATCCGTCCGGAGTTCGTCCATGTGTGGGAGGAGGCCTTTGATGACGCGTTGCAGGCAAAAGTCGTACACGTCGAGGACCTGGGCACCTACAAAATCATGACCCTGAACCTCGACGGCGTGCTGCTGAAAGTACGCCTGGCCGAGGACAAACCGGTGCCCGACGGCACGGCGTACATCAGTTTCCCGGGGCAGTGGCTGATGGTCTACGCCGATGATTACTTGCTGGAGGTGCTGCCATGAACAAGGTGCAGAACAACAAGGCCTGGTGGCTGGTGCTACCGGTGTTCCTGCTGGTGGCGTTCAGTGCGGTGATCCCGATGATGACCGTGGTCAACTATTCGGTGCAGGACATTTTCGACCAGTCCAGCCGCTATTTCGTCGGCGCCGACTGGTACAAGCAGGTGCTGCTCGACCCTCGCTTGCATGACTCGTTGCTGCGCCAGTTCATCTATTCCGCCTGTGTGCTGCTGATCGAAATCCCTCTGGGCATCGCCATCGCCCTGACCATGCCGACCAAGGGCCGCTGGTCTTCGGTGGTGTTGATCGTACTGGCGATCCCGCTACTGATCCCGTGGAACGTGGTCGGCACCATCTGGCAGATCTTCGGCCGCGCCGACATCGGCCTGCTCGGTTCTAGCCTCAACGCCATGGGCATCAGCTACAACTACGCGGCGAACACCATGGACGCCTGGGTCACCGTGCTGGTGATGGACGTCTGGCACTGGACGTCGCTGGTGGCGCTGTTGTGCTTCTCCGGGTTGCGGGCGATTCCGGATGTGTATTACCAGGCGGCGCGGATCGACCGTGCCTCGGCCTGGGCGGTGTTCCGGCATATCCAGTTGCCCAAGCTCAAGAGTGTGCTGCTGATCGCTGTGATGCTGCGCTTCATGGACAGCTTCATGATCTACACCGAGCCCTTCGTGCTGACAGGCGGCGGTCCGGGCAATGCCACGACGTTCCTCAGTCAGACCCTGACCCAGATGGCCGTAGGGCAATTCGACCTGGGGCCGGCAGCGGCATTTTCGCTGGTGTACTTCCTGATCATCCTGTTGGTGTCCTGGCTGTTCTACACCGCCATGACTCACTCCGACGCCAACCGCTGAGGCCCGCCATGAGCAAGAGAAAGCTGGTTCCACTGCTGCTCTACATCCTGTTCCTGCTGGTGCCGATCTACTGGCTGCTGAACATGTCCTTCAAGAGCAACAACGAAATCCTCGGTGGCCTGACGCTGTTTCCCCAGGATTTCACTTTCCACAACTACAAGGTGATCTTCACCGACCCGAGCTGGTACACCGGTTACCTCAACTCGCTGTACTACGTGAGCCTGAACACGGTGATTTCCCTGAGCGTGGCGCTGCCAGCGGCTTATGCGTTTTCGCGTTATCGCTTCCTCGGCGACAAGCACCTGTTCTTCTGGCTGCTGACCAACCGCATGGCGCCACCGGCGGTGTTCCTGTTGCCGTTCTTCCAGCTGTATTCCTCGATCGGGTTGTTCGACACCCACATCGCCGTGGCCCTGGCTCACTGCCTGTTCAACGTGCCGCTGGCGGTGTGGATTCTCGAAGGCTTCATGTCCGGCGTGCCCAAGGAAATCGACGAAACCGCCTACATCGATGGCTACAGTTTTCCCAAGTTCTTCGTGAAGATTTTCATCCCGCTGATCGGCTCCGGCATCGGCGTCACGGCGTTCTTCTGCTTCATGTTTTCCTGGGTCGAACTGCTGCTGGCGCGAACCCTCACTTCGGTCAACGCCAAACCGATCGCAGCGGTGATGACCCGCACAGTCTCGGCATCCGGTATCGATTGGGGGGTACTGGCGGCGGCGGGGGTGTTGACCATCCTGCCGGGCATGCTGGTGATCTGGTTTGTTCGCAACCACGTGGCCAAGGGCTTTGCCCTGGGCCGGGTATGAGGAGCTGATGATGGAATGGATGAGTTGGACGGTCCCCACGGCGGCTTTCTTTGGCGTTATTGCCTTGATCCTGCTGGGCATGACCACCTGGGAATTGCGTTCGCCGAGCGTGCTTCGGCGAGGTGTTCTACCGATTGCCACCACCCGTGGCGATCGGTTGTTTATCGGTCTTCTCGGCAGCGCCTACCTGCATTTGCTGGTAATCGGCGTCACCGACTGGAGCATCTGGGTGGCCTTCGCGTTGTCCCTGGTGTGGCTGTTGGCTGTGATGCGTTGGGGCTAGTCGAATCGCTCGGCAATGTTGCTCCGAAACTCAATAAGGAGGTCTCTATGTTCGACAAAAACAATAAGCTGCGACATAGCATTTCATTGGCAGCCATGCTGGCACTCAGCGGTTTGAGCGCTTCGGCCTGGGCCGATGCCTATGAAGACGCCGCGAAGAAATGGATTGGCAGCGAGTTCAAGCCGTCCACCCTGACGGCCGATCAGCAGTTGGCGGAGCTGAAGTGGTTTATCAAGGCCGCCGAGCCGTTTCGCGGGATGGACATCAAAGTCGTCTCGGAAACTATCGCCACCCACGAGTACGAGTCCAAGGTACTGGCCAAGGCCTTTACCGAGATCACCGGGATCAAAGTCACCCACGACCTGCTGCAAGAAGGCGACGTCGTGGAAAAGCTGCAGACTGTGATGCAATCGGACAAGAGCATCTATGACGGCTGGGTCAACGACTCGGACCTGATCGGTACACATTTCCGCTACGGCAAGACGGAGTCGATCACCGACCTGATGGCCAATGAAGGCAAGGACTTCACCTCGCCGACCCTCGATATCAAGGATTTCATCGGCATCTCGTTCACCACTGCACCGGATGGCAAGATCTATCAATTGCCCGACCAGCAGTTCGCCAACCTGTACTGGTTCCGCGCCGACTGGTTCGAGCGCGCGGACCTCAAGGCCAAGTTCAAGGAAAAGTACGGCTACGAGTTGGGCGTACCGGTGAACTGGTCGGCCTATGAAGACATCGCCAAATTCTTCAGCGAAGACGTCAAGGAAATCGACGGCAAACGCGTCTACGGGCACATGGACTATGGCAAGAAAGACCCGTCCCTGGGCTGGCGCTTCACCGATGCCTGGTTCTCCATGGCCGGTGGCGGCGACAAAGGCATTCCCAACGGCTTGCCGGTGGATGAATGGGGCATTCGTGTCGAGGATTGCCATCCGGTCGGTTCCAGTGTGACGCGTGGCGGCGACACTAACGGCCCGGCGGCGGTGTTTGCCACCACCAAATACGTCGACTGGCTGAAGAAGTACGCACCACCGGAAGCGGCAGGCATGACCTTCTCCGAATCCGGCCCGGTGCCGTCCCAGGGCAGCATCGCCCAGCAGATCTTCTGGTACACCGCGTTCACCGCCGACATGACCAAGCCAGGTCTGGCAGTGATGAACGCCGATGGCACGCCGAAATGGCGGATGGCGCCGTCGCCGCGAGGGCCGTACTGGGAGGAGGGGATGAAACTGGGGTATCAGGACGTGGGTTCCTGGACCTTCATGAAGTCCACGCCTGAAAAGCAAAAACTGGCGGCCTGGCTCTACGCGCAGTTCGTGACCTCGAAAACCGTGTCGCTGAAGAAAACCATCGTCGGCCTGACGCCCATCCGCGAGTCGGACATCAACTCGCAAGCGATGACCGACCTGGCGCCGAAGCTCGGTGGCCTGGTGGAGTTCTACCGCAGCCCGGCCCGCGTGCAATGGACACCGACCGGGACCAACGTGCCGGACTATCCTCGCCTCGCGCAGTTGTGGTGGAGCCACATCGCCGAAGCCGCCAGCGGCGACAAAACCCCGCAACAGGCACTGGACGGTCTGGCCAAGGATCAGGACGCGATCATGTCCCGTCTGGAGCGTTCGAAGGCACAAGCCACCTGCGCACCGAAAATGAATCCCGAGCGCGATGCCCAGTACTGGTTCGACCAGCCGGGCGCGCCGAAACCTAAACTGGAAAACGAGAAACCGAAAGGCGAGACCGTGAGCTACAACGAACTGCTGAAATCGTGGGCGGATGCGCGTAAATAACAGCTAAACCGTAAACGTTAACGGCACCGAAAGGTGCCGTTTTTGTTTGAGTCTGTCCCGACGCCTTCGCGGGCAAGCTGAACTGGCCTAATGATTTTGGACA
>NZ_AKJL01000242.1 GCF_000282355.1 Pseudomonas sp. GM49 | reverse complement strand
CAGCCGCAGGAGCAGCAGCAGCGGCACCTTCGACTTCCAGCTCCAGCAGTTCGTCGCCTTCTTTCAGGCGATCGCCCAGCTTCACTTTCAGGCTCTTGATGATACCGGCCTTCGGCGCAGGCACTTCCATGCTCGCCTTGTCCGATTCCAGTGTCAGGATGCTCTGGTCGGCTTCGATACGGTCGCCGACCTTTACAAACAGTTCAATTACTTCACCTTCACCGCTGCCGATGTCAGGTACGCGAATGAGTTCGCTCACAGAATCTCTCCTCAGCAGTCCAGTGGGTTGCGTTTTTCCGGGTTGATACCGAACTTGGCGATGGCCTCGGCCACCACTTTAGGTTCGATGTCACCACGGTCAGCCAGTGCTTCCAGGGCTGCCAACACCACGAAATGACGGTCGACTTCGAAGAAATGACGCAGTTTCTTGCGGCTATCGCTGCGGCCGAAACCGTCGGTGCCCAGGACTTTGAATTCCTTGGACGGTACCCACTGACGGATCTGCTCGGCGAACAGTTTCATGTAGTCGGTCGAGGCGATGACCGGACCCTTACGGCCGTTCAGGCACTCTTCGACGTAGCTCAGCTTAGGCTTCTGGCCAGGGTGCAGACGGTTGGTGCGTTCAACGGCCAGGCCGTCGCGACGCAGTTCGTTGAAGCTGGTAACGCTCCACACGTCGGCGCCGACGTTGAACTCTTCACGCAGGATCTTCGCCGCTTCACGGACTTCACGCAGGATGGTGCCGGAGCCCATCAGCTGAACGTGGTGCGCCGCTTCGCGGGTGTCTTCCTCGAGCAGGTACATGCCTTTCTTGATGCCTTCTTCGGCACCGGCCGGCATGGCTGGCTGCTGGTACGACTCGTTCATCACGGTGATGTAGTAGAAGACGTCCTGTTGCTCTTCGGTCATCTTCTTCATGCCGTCCTGAATGATCACCGCCAGCTCGTAGCCGTAGGTTGGATCGTAGGTGCGGCAGTTCGGGATGGTCGCGGCCAGCAGGTGGCTGTGACCGTCTTCGTGTTGCAGGCCTTCACCGTTCAGGGTGGTACGGCCGGCGGTGCCGCCGATCAGGAAGCCACGGGTGCGGCTG
>NZ_AKJL01000241.1 GCF_000282355.1 Pseudomonas sp. GM49 | reverse complement strand
TGGCCACGCCCAAGGCCGAGCCGCTGGCGCCGCCGTCCGAGGCCGGCGCCGACATGGTCAAGGTCTCGGCAGAGCTGCTCGACGATCTGGTCAACCTGGCCGGTGAAACCTCGATCTTCCGTGGCCGGATCGAACAGCAGGTCAACGATGCGCACATCGCCCTGAGCGAGATGGAAACCACCATCGAACGGATGCGTGATCAGTTGCGCCGTCTCGATACCGAAACCCAGGGGCGAATCCTCAGCCGCCAGCAAGTCGATGCCGAACGCCTGGGCTACGAAGAATTCGACCCGCTGGAAATGGACCGCCACTCACAGTTGCAGCAACTGTCCCGGGCGCTGTTCGAATCGGCCTCCGACTTGCTCGACCTCAAGGAAACCCTCGAGCGACGCAATCAGGATACGGAAAACCTGCTGCAACAGCAGGGCCGCATCAACACCGAATTGCAGGAAGGCCTGATGCGCACGCGCATGGTGCCGTTCGAGCGGATGCTCCCGCGTTTGCAGCGCATCGTCCGGCAGGTATCCAGCGAACTGGGCAAGGACGTGGATTTCATCGTCGATAACGCCGAAGGCGAGATGGATCGCAACGTCCTCGAACGCATGGCTGCGCCGCTGGAACACATGCTGCGCAACGCCGTCGACCATGGCCTGGAGTCTGTCGAAGCGCGGCTGGCGGCGGGGAAACCGGCCAAGGGTAAAATCACCCTCGATCTGCTGCGTGAAGGCGGCGACATCATTTTCGACATCCGCGACGACGGTGCCGGTGTTCCGCTGGACGCGGTGCGGCGCAAGGCGATCAAGCGCGGCTTGCTGGCTCCGGACAGCGTCATCAGTGATCACGACGTGTTGCAGTTCATCCTGCAACCGGGGTTTTCCACGGCCGAGAAAATCACCCAGATCTCCGGGCGCGGCGTCGGTATGGACGTGGTGCATGAAGAGGTGCGGCAACTGGGCGGCACCATGAGCATCGACTCGGTACCCGGGCAGGGCGTGCATTTCCGCATTCGCCTGCCGTTTACCGTATCGGTCAACCGGGCGCTGATGGTGCAGTGCGGTGAGGACCAATACGCGATCCCGCTCAATACCATCGACGGCATCGTGCGCGTCCTGCCCAATGAGCTTGAAGGCTATTTCCGCTTCGATTCGCCAACCTACGAATACGCCGGGCAACGTTACGAGCTGTGCTATCTGGGTGAGCTGCTGAAAACCATCCCGCGCCCGAAACTGTTGGGCCAGAGCCTGCCATTGCCGGTGCTGCTGGTGCAGTGCAACGAACGGCACATCGCCGTGCTGGTGGACGCCATGGCCGGCACTCGCGAGATCGTGGTCAAGAGCCTGGGGCCGCAGTTCGCGGCGGTGCAAGGTGTGTCCGGGGCGACGATTCTCGGCGATGGCCGGGTGGTGCTGATTCTGGATCTGCTGGCGCCGATCCGTGCCATGCAGGCCCGCGTACCCCAGCATCCCGCGGGGCAGGAGATCGAGGTCGAACCGCATCGGCCGTTGCTGGTGATGGTGGTCGACGACTCGGTCACCGTGCGCAAGGTCACCAGCCGCTTGCTCGAACGCCACGGCATGAACGTGCTGACCGCCAAGGACGGGGTCGATGCCATGCTGCTGCTGGAAGAGCACATGCCCGACCTGATGTTGCTGGACATCGAGATGCCGCGCATGGACGGCTTCGAAGTCGCGACGCAAGTGCGCAACGACGAACGCCTGCAACACCTGCCGATCATCATGATCACCTCCCGCACCGGGCAGAAACACCGCGACCGTGCCATGGCCATCGGCGTCAACGACTACCTGGGCAAGCCGTACCAGGAATCGGTGCTGCTCGAAAGCATCGCCTTGTGGAGCAAGACCCATGCTTGAACACCGCACCAGCAACCTCACCGGCCTGCTGCTGCCGTTGGCCGACCGCAGCCTGATCCTGCCCAATGTCGCCGTGGCCGAGCTGATCGATTACCAGCAGCCGGGGACTTTCGATCTCGACACACCACCGTGGTACCTGGGCCTGGTGACGTGGCGTGACCGGCAGATACCGCTGCTGAGTTTCGAGTCGGCCTGCGGGCAGAAAACTGTCATTGGCGAGCGTGCGCGGATCGTCATTCTCAATGCCCTTGGCGGGCGGCCCGAGCTGAAATTCATCGCACTGCTGGTGCAGGGGATTCCGCGCTCTTGCAAACTCGATAGTCAGTTGAGTTATGTGGACGTGCCGTTGTGTGCGCTGGAGCAGGCGGCGGTGCAGGTGGGGGAGCAGGTGGCCAAGGTGCCGGATCTGCTTGCGCTGGAGGCGTTGTTGGTGGATGCCGGGTTAATCAACTGATCCCGATTCAGCGGTGATCTGACCGGCCTCTTCGCGGGCAAGCCCGCTCCCACAGTGTCCGTGGGTTGCCCAAAATTAACTGCAACCACCAACCCTGTGGGAGCGGGCTTGCCCGCGAAGGCGTCAGTCCAGACAACCATTAACCTGAGCGTAACGATCCGCCACTCTGCTTGATTGATGCCCCCACCCAACACTCCTAATGTGACCCCCACGACAGCGAACCCGTGGAGTGGTCATGACAACAACAATATCCCCCGACTCGCGATGGACGCGGCGGCGCAGCGAAAAGCAGCGGCGCCTCGAGCTGGTGCGAGGTCTTGCCGACGGTGTGGTGTTGCCCACCGACAACATCGTCGCAGCGCTTGAAGCGTTGATCCTGCCCGGCGACCGCGTGGTGCTCGAAGGCAACAACCAAAAGCAGGCGGATTTCCTTTCGCGCTCCCTGGCCAAGGCCGACCCCGCGAAGCTGCATGACCTGCACATGATCATGCCCAGCGTCGGGCGCTCCGAGCACCTGGACCTGTTCGAACGTGGCATCGCGCGCAAGCTCGACTTCTCCTTTGCCGGCACCCAAAGCCTGCGCATCAGTCAGTTGCTCGAAGACGGCCTGCTGGAAGTCGGTGCGATCCACACCTACATCGAACTCTACGCGCGGCTGGTAGTGGACCTGATTCCCAACGTCGTGCTCTCGGCCGGGTTCATGGCCGACCGCGCCGGCAACATCTACACCGGGCCAAGCACCGAAGACACCCCGGCACTGATCGAACCGGCGGCCTTCAGCGACGGCATCGTCATCGTCCAGGTCAACCAGTTGGTGGATGACGTCAGCGACCTGCCACGCGTTGACATTCCAGCATCCTGGGTCGACTTCGTGGTGGTGGCCGACAAACCGTTCTACATCGAACCGCTGTTCACCCGCGACCCTCGGCACATCAAGCCCGTGCACGTGCTGATGGCGATGATGGCGATCCGCGGCATCTACGAAAAACACAACGTTCAATCCCTCAACCACGGCATCGGCTTCAACACTGCGGCCATCGAACTGATCCTGCCGACCTACGGCGAATCCCTCGGCCTCAAAGGCAAGATCTGCCGCAACTGGACGCTCAACCCGCACCCGACGCTGATTCCGGCGATTGAAAGCGGCTGGGTCGAAAGCGTGCATTGCTTCGGTACCGAGTTGGGGATGGAAAACTACATTGCGGCGCGTCCGGATGTGTTCTTTACCGGGCGCGATGGCTCCCTGCGTTCGAACCGGATGTTCAGCCAGCTGGCGGGGCAATACGCCGTGGACCTGTTCATCGGCGCGACTTTGCAAGTCGATGGCGACGGCCACTCCTCCACCGTGACTCGCGGGCGCCTGGCCGGTTTCGGCGGGGCACCGAACATGGGCCACGATCCGCGCGGTCGCCGTCACGGCACGCCGGCCTGGCTCGACATGCGCAACACGGATGTGGCCGAACCGATGCTCGAGCGCGGCAAAAAGCTCGTGGTGCAGATGGTCGAAACCTTCCAGGAGGGCGGCAAACCGACTTTCGTTGAAACCCTCGATGCGGTCGATGTGGCGAAGAAAAGCGGCATGCCACTGGCGCCGATCATGGTCTACGGCGACGACGTGACCCACCTGCTGACTGAAGAAGGCATCGCCTATCTGTACAAGGCGCGCTCGCTGGAAGAACGCCAGGCGATGATCGCCGCTGTCGCCGGGGTGACCGCCATCGGCCTGCGTCACAACCCCAAAGACACCGCGCGCATGCGCCGCGAAGGCCTGATCGCCTTGCCCGAAGACCTCGGCATCCGCCGCACCGACGCCACCCGTGAACTGCTCGCGGCGAAAAGCGTGGCCGATCTGGTGGAGTGGTCCGGTGGCCTCTACAACCCGCCCGCCAAGTTCAGGAGCTGGTAATGCACGCACTCAACCTGCAACCCAAAACCCTGAGCCTGGCCGAGCGGCTGGCGGACCTGGCGGTGGACGCGCTGATCGACGAGGCTGATCTGTCGCCGAAACCGGCACTGGTCGACCGACGCGGCAATGGCGCCCACACCGATTTGCACCTGGGGCTGATGCACGCCTCGGCACTGTCCCTGTGGCCAGCCTTCAGGGCGATGGCCGATGCCGCGATTGAGTTTGGCGAAATCGGCCTGCCCCTGCGCGAGGCTGTCGGCCGGATCGGTCGTGAAGGCGAGCAAGCGATGCTCGACACCACGGGAGGCGTGAATACTCATCGCGGGGCGATCTGGGCCTTGGGCCTGTTGGTCACGGCCGCTGCGCTGGACCCTGAGTCCACGGCTGCAAGCAGCGTATCGATTCGTGCGGCGCGCCTGGCTCTGCTCGACGACCGCTACGCGCCGCGCCCACTCAGTCATGGCGCCCAAGTCGCCCAACGCTACGGCGCACGAGGCGCCCGTGAGGAGGCGCAACTCGGTTTTCCGGCAGTGACCCAACGCGCTCTGCCGCAACTCTTGCGCAGTCGTGCAGCCGGTCATGGCGAGCAGAACGCCAGGCTCGATGCGCTGCTGGCGATCATGACGAATCTGGCCGACACCTGCGTGCTTTACCGCGCCGGGGAACAAGGCCTGAGCACTATGCAACGGGGCGCCCAGGCGGTGCTCGATGCGGGTGGCAGTTCCAGCCTCGCCGGACGTCGCCACCTGCATGAGCTGGACCAACAACTCATCGCATTGAATGCCTCGCCCGGCGGTGCTGCCGACCTGCTCGCAGCCTGCCTGTTCATCGACCGTATCGCGTCGGGCGACAGCTTTATCCAGGGAGCTTTTTGATGGAAACCTTATCCTTTGAATTCCCCGCCGGGCAGCCGCCACGCGGTCGCACCCTGGTGGGCTGTGTCGGCTCGGGCGATCTGGAAGTGCTGATCGAACCGGGTCAGGCTGGCAAGCTGACGATCAACGTGCAGACCTCGGTCAATGGCAGTGAACAACGCTGGCAGCATCTGTTCGCACGGATGTTCGACGGTCAGACGCCGCCGGCGATGGCCATCGACATTCACGATTTCGGCGCGACACCCGGCGTGGTGCGCCTGCGTCTGGAACAGGGCTTCGAGGAGATCGGCCATGACTGACAGCGCATCCCTGCTCAACAAGCACAGCTTCGTCGAACTCGGTGCCCGGCAACGGGCCAGGGCTCTGCTCGACGCGGGCACCTTTCGCGAGTTGCTCGATCCGTTCCAGCGCGTCATGTCGCCATGGTTGTCGCGCCAGGGTGTGGTACCCCAGGCCGACGACGGTGTCGTCATCGCCAAGGGCAGCCTCGGCGGTTTGCCAGTGGTGATCGCGGCCATCGAAGGTGCGTTCCAGGGTGGCAGCCTCGGTGAAGTCGGCGGGGCAAAAATCGCCGGTGCCCTGGAACTGGCCGCCGAAGACAACCGCAACGGCATCCCGACCCGCGCCGTGCTGCTGCTGGAAACCGGCGGCGTGCGTTTGCAGGAAGCCAACCTCGGCCTGGCGGCGATTGCTGACATTCACGCGGCGATTGTCGACTTGCAGCAGTACCAACCCGTGGTCGGTGTCGTGGCGGGCAGCGTCGGTTGTTTTGGCGGCATGTCGATTGCCGCCGGGTTGTGCAGCTATCTGTTGGTGACCCAGGAAGCGCGGCTGGGCCTGAATGGTCCGCAGGTGATTGAACAGGAGGCCGGGCTTGAGGAGTACGACTCCCGCGACCGGCCCTTCATCTGGAGCCTGACCGGAGGCGAGCAGCGCTTTGCCAGTGGTTTGGTGGATCGCTATGTTGCCGACGACGTGGCGCAGATCCGCCAACAGGTGGGTGAGTTGTTCCAGCAAGGTTTACCGGCGCAACCGCGCAGCCGTCAGGCCGATTTGTTTCTGCAACGGTTGGCGCGTCTGAACACCGAACCGCAAATCGAGCCGTCCGTGGTTCGCGATCTGTACCAAGGAGAACGCCCATGAGTGCTTATTCCCTGCGAGGCTTGAACTGGTTCAACGCCTTGAGTGCCGGTGCAAACGCGGTCGAAGGCTTGCCGGCTTCGCTGAAGGTGGCGGACGGTGTGCTCGGCGATCAGCCTGTACGTTTCGTCGCGGTGGTAGCCGACCCCGACAACCGTTTTGTTCGCGCCCGCAACGGCGAGGTGGGTTTGCTCGAAGGCTGGGGCCTGGCCAAGGCCGTGGATGAAGTCATCGCCGCCGATCAGAGCAAGACGCAGAAACGCGCCCTGGTCGCCATCGTCGACGTGCCTAGCCAGGCTTACGGCCGACGTGAGGAAGCCCTCGGCATTCATCAGGCGCTGGCCGCTGCGGCGGACAGTTATGCCCGTGCCCGTCTGGCCGGTCATGCGGTGATCGGTTTGCTGGTGGGCAAGGCAATGTCCGGGGCGTTTCTGGCCCACGGCTATCAGGCCAATCGCTTGATCGCCCTGCGCGATCCGGGGGTGATGGTGCATGCCATGGGCAAGGCGTCGGCGGCGCGGGTGACCTTGCGCAGTGTCGAAGAGCTGGAAACCCTGGCCGCCAGCGTGCCGCCGATGGCGTACGACATCGACAGCTATGCCAGCCTTGGTTTGCTGTGGGAAACCTTGTCGGTTGAGCAGATTGAGCAGCCGACTGCTGCGGATCTGGCGCGGGTGACCGATTGCCTGCATCAGGCGATTGGTGATGTGGTTGCTGGTGGTCGTGATCTGAGTGGTCGCCTCGGTGCGAGTAATCGTGCGGCTTCGAGCAAGGTTCGCCAATTGCTGAGAGCGCAGTGGTGAATACGCTCCTGGCTCACGACCTGTTGTGGGGGATGACCCCGCAGCAATTGCCTGCGGATGCGCCTGCGTGGGTGATCGAGTCGCTCAGTGCCGGTCAGCCGGTGGTGGTCCGTCGCGCCTTGAGCGCGGCGGGACAAGTGGCGGTGGGCGTGCGCGGGCCGCTGCGCGAGCAGCGATTTGCGACGCTGATGGAAGTCGCCGCCATCACGCGGCGGGTGCGGCCGGAAGAACTCTGCCATGTTCAAGGCCAGCGCGATTTCCCGGCGCTGCAAGCCTTGGCGCAACTTCGCCCACACCTTGATAACAGCGATTGGACTTGGGGTGTCAGCGGCAGTGCCGGGTTCGAGTTGGCCAGCGGATTTGCCGCATTGCACGAGGGCAGCGATCTCGACCTGATTCTGCGTACACCGTGTTCATTGACCCGCATCGAAGCGCAAGCCTTGGTCGCTGTGCTCGATACTGCCGAGTGCCGCGTGGACATGCAGTTGCAGACGCCATTTGGCGCCGTCGCCCTGCGCGAATGGGCCGGTGCTTCGTCGCGGGTCCTGTTGAAAAATGCCACTCAGGCCAGTCTGGTCGCTGACCCGTGGAATCCACAGGAGCAGGCAGCGTGAGTAGCTTGCTGGTGTTCCCCGGTCAGGGCGCGCAGCAGCCGGGTATGCTCCAGCGGTTGCCTCGGGAAACCCTGAACGAGGCAAGCAACGTGCTCGGTGAAGACGTATTGCTGCTGGATTCTGCCGAGGCGTTGCAGTCGACGAGGGCGGTTCAGCTGTGCCTGCTGATCGCCGGCGTCGCCACTTCACGCCAGTTGGCCATGACCCCGGACTACGTGGCCGGATTGTCGATCGGCGCTTACCCGGCAGCGGTGGTGGCCGGTGTGCTGAGTTTCAGCGATGCGTTGCATCTGGTCAGCCTGCGCGGTGAGCTGATGCAGCAGGCTTATCCACAGGGCTACGGCATGACCGCGATCATTGGTCTGGACCTGGCCACGGTGGAGGCACTGCTGGCCCGGGTGCATAGCGCAGAAACTCCGGTTTATCTGGCCAATATCAATGCCGATAACCAAGTGGTGATTGCCGGCAGCGATGCGGCGATGAAAGCGGTGGCCGAATTGGCGAAAGGTTGCGGGGCTGGGTTGGCCAAGCGTCTGGCAGTCAGCGTGCCATCCCATTGCCCATTGCTTGAGGCACCCGCGCAACGACTAGCCGAAGCCTTCGCCAAAGTGCCGCTGCACACACCGAAGACCGGTTACCTGAGTGGCAGTCGTGCGCGTCCGCTGATCAAGCCCGAAGCCCTGCGTGACGACCTGGCCTTCAACATGTGCCGCATCGTCGATTGGCGCGGCACGGTACAAAGCGCCTACGAGCGCGGCGTGCGTCTACAGATCGAACTGCCGCCCGGTGCGGTGCTGACCGGGCTGGCGCGCCGGGTGTTCGAGCAAGGCACCGTGATTGCCTTCGACGGTGCACGGCTCGATACCTTGCAGGCGCTGATGCGAGAGGAGGGAAGCCGCCACTCCTAAAACTCAGGCTTCGAACAACAAAAACAACATTCGAAATGCACTTTGAGGACTACAACAATGATTATTTACGGTGTGGCGCTGTTGGCGATCTGTACGCTGGCAGGGGTGATCATGGGTGACATGCTCGGTGTGTTGCTGGGTGTGAAGTCAAACGTCGGCGGTGTCGGGATCGCGATGATCCTGCTGATTTGCGCACGGCTGTGGATGCACAGGCATGGCGGCATGACCAGGGATTGCGAGCTGGGCGTCGGCTTCTGGGGCGCCATGTACATTCCGGTAGTGGTCGCGATGGCGGCGCAACAAAACGTGGTTACGGCGCTGCACGGTGGTCCGGTGGCGGTGCTGGCGGCGATCGGTTCGGTGGTGGTTTGCGGTTGCACCATTGCCCTGATCAGCCGGACCCACAAAGGCGAACCCTTGCCCGATGAACCGGTGGATGTAACGTCGGTTGGCGCACCGGCAGGAGGTCGCTGATATGTGGGAACTCTTTGAGAAAGGCCTGGCAACTAACAGTCTGGTCACCGCATTCGCTTTCGTCGGCATCATCATGTGGGTGTCGGTAATTCTCTCCAAACGCCTGACCTTTGGACGGATTCACGGCTCTGCCATTGCCATCGTCATCGGCCTGGTACTGGCCTGGGTCGGCGGCACGATGACCGGCGGGCAAAAAGGCCTGGCGGACTTGACGCTGTTTTCCGGCATCGGGTTGATGGGCGGCGCCATGCTGCGGGACTTCGCCATCGTCGCCACGGCATTCGAGGTGCAGGCCACCGAAGCGAAAAAGGCTGGCTTGATTGGCGTGATCGCGCTGCTGTTGGGCACGGTGCTGCCGTTTATCGTCGGCGCGTGCATGG
The DNA here is from genome assembly GCF_000282355.1 of Pseudomonas sp. GM49. Classification (GTDB taxonomy): domain Bacteria; phylum Pseudomonadota; class Gammaproteobacteria; order Pseudomonadales; family Pseudomonadaceae; genus Aquipseudomonas. The sequence goes on along the minus strand of NZ_AKJL01000241.1, from coordinate 2,555 downwards.
CCTGGGCGTTCGGTTACCGCGACGCGGTGAGCATGACCACGATTGGCGCAGGTGCAGTGACTTACATCGTCGGGCCAGTGACTGGAGCGGCCATTGGCGCCAGTTCCGATGTGGTAGCGCTGTCGATTGCCACCGGTCTGATCAAGGCGATTCTGGTGATGGTCGGTACACCGATGGCGGCGCGCTGGATGGGCCTGGACAATCCGCGTTCGGCGATGGTGTTTGGTGGATTGGCCGGGACGGTCAGTGGCGTGACTGCCGGTCTGGCGGCGACGGATCGGCGTCTGGTGCCTTATGGCGCGTTGACTGCGACCTTCCACACCGGGCTTGGGTGCTTGCTGGGGCCTTCGCTGTTGTTCTTCATTGTTCGCGGGATTGTGGGCTGACCGTACCGACGCCATCGCGGGCAAGCCCGCTCCCACAGGTGCTGTGCAAATCCTTGTGGGAGCGGGCTTGCCCGCGATGGGGGCGACTCGGTTTCAAGCCTGCCGATTGGCATACATCCGACACTCCGCCAGCAACGCCAGCAGATTCGGATCACGCTCCTTGGCCTTCAGGAACACCACGCCAATGTGTTGCTGCAAGCGGTACTTTTCCTGCAACGGGATCAGCTTCACCCGGTTCTCGTACACCGCCGCAATCCGCCCCGGCAGCAACGCATAACCCACGCCCGAACTGACCATGCTCAGCAGCGTGAAGATGTCGTTGACCTGCATCGCCACCTTCGGCTCGAACCCCGCCTGCTCGAATACCCGCTTGCCGTCCTGATGGGTGGCGAAGCCCTGGGTCAGGGTGATGAAGGTTTCGTCGCGGACCTCGGCCAGGTCGACTTCGGTTCGCTGGGCAAACTTCGAGTCGGCGGGGGTGGCGAGGAAAATATCGTCGGAAAACAGCGGGATCTGCTCGCAATCGGGGTCGTTGACGCTGTCGTCCAGCGACACCAGGATCGCATCGACTTCCATGTTCTTGAGCTTGTAGAGCAGGTCGATATTGGAGCCCAGAATCAGGTCGATGTTGAGCTCGCTGCGACGGATCTTCAGGCCCATGATCAACTGCGGCACGGTCTTCACCGTCAGGGAATACAGTGAGCCAAGTTTGAAACGCTCAGCCGAGAACCCGGCGGCTTCGCGGGTCAGGCGCACACTTTCGACGACGTCCTGAATCAGCTTCTGCGCCCGTTCCTCCAGCACATAAGCGCTTTCCAGCGGCGTCAGGCTGCGGCCTTCGTGCTTGAACAACGGGCAGCGCAGGGCGCTTTCCAGAGAATGGATCGCCCGATGCACGCTGACGTTGCTGGTCTGCAACTCGGCAGCGGCCCGTGCCAGGTTGCCAGTGCGCATGAACGCCAGGAACACCTCGAGTTTTTTCAGGGTCAACTCTTCATCGATCAGCATGGGGCGGACTCTTTTTGGAATGAATCGATTGTGCCCAATTACTCCGGGCCCGTCGTACAGAAACATTGCGCTTTTACGCTTGAAACCTGAGCCTTGCGCTCTGCGGCAATGAAATTCGAGGTGAGCAACGCATGTATCACGGGGAACGATTGAACGCCTGGACGCATTTGGTCGGGGCAGTGGCGGCGTTTGTCGGAGGGGTGTGGCTGATTGTGCTGGCCAGTCTCGACGGCAGTCCGTGGAAGATTGTCAGCATGGCGATCTACGCCTTTACCTTGCTGGTGCTTTACAGCGCTTCGACCGTGTACCACAGCGTGCGCGGGCGCAAGAAAGAGATTATGCAGAAGGTCGATCACTTTTCGATCTACCTGTTGATCGCCGGCAGCTACACGCCGTTCTGCCTGGTGACCCTGCGCGGGCCGTGGGGCTGGACGTTGTTCGGGATTGTCTGGGGCCTGGCACTGATCGGCATCCTGCAAGAGATCAAGCCGCGTTCCGAGGCGCGGATTCTGTCGATCGTGATCTACGCGGTGATGGGCTGGATCGTACTGGTGGCGGTCAAGCCGTTGCTCGCGGCGCTGGGCACCGCCGGGTTTGCGTGGCTGGCCTCGGGCGGCGTGCTGTACACCGTGGGGATCATCTTTTTCGCCCTCGACCATCGGTTGCGACATGCCCACGGGATCTGGCACCTGTTCGTGATCGCCGGGAGCCTGCTGCACTTTGTGGCGATTCTGTTCTACGTCCTGTAAATCACCACAGGTTGTTCATCAGGCTTCAGGGTTGCGCAGGACTCAGGTACTCCAATTGCTCCCGGGCGCGGCGGCTGAAGATCTGCAACAGGTCATTGAGCGTGTGCGGCAGTGGTTCGCTGGCGCGAGTCACGGCGTACAGGGTGATCGGCAGTGGCGGGGCCAGCGGGCGGATGGTCGTGGTGCCCGGTGATGCGCCGAGGGCGGTGAACGGGTCGATCACCGCCAGGCCGGCACCGGATTCCACCATGGCCCGGGCCAGTGAATAGGTCTGTACGGCGATGCGTATCCGGGGCGGCGGCTCGACGGCTTCCAGATAACTGTCGAGTCGCGCGGCCAACGGATCGGCGCTGGACAGCCCGATCAGCGGCGCATTCGCCAGCGCCATCAGCGGCAGTGGCTGGCCGGCGTC
>NZ_AKJL01000240.1 GCF_000282355.1 Pseudomonas sp. GM49 | reverse complement strand
TCAAAACCAGCCCGATTGCCACACAGCAGGCGATAAGATGGAAATATACAACGCCCAGGCGCAAATATTCCCCGGCTGGTGAAGAAAGAATACTAAGTAACATGACTACCTCTTTGTTCAAACAGTGAATCAGCCTGACTTTCAGGACGGCTTGATTAGAGTTTGCCGTTGCTCACTGAAGTTATGATCCAGCAGTTTCAATTGAATTATCTTGCGGCATCACGCTGGCAAGATAAAAGCGAGCTTCTCGAATGAACTTTTAATCATTCGATCATGTCCATTTTCAGGTAATAAAAAACCTCATTTTCGCACTTGGTGCATATGAGGTTTAACTTCCGCTTCTGGGGTGAGGTGAGGATCAGTGCCCGTGCCACCTGTTGCGTATTCTGAACGAAAAAACCCGAGACCGTTCATTTTTTGATCAATTTTGCTGACCAACGGCAGTGTCCCTGGCTAGTGGCATATTGATGGCTTTGATCGCGCAGCCCGCACTATTACTGGGTTTTCGGCGAGTCGGAAGGCAGATGAAAGCCCCGCCAATTTTTTCGTCTTTTTTTCCAGATTCCATGGGGGAAATCGGGAAATGTAGGCGAGTCAGCCATAAAAAAGCCCTTGGCCGGGTTAACAAAACGGGTCAAAGCACTGCCATTTTTCCCACGAAAAAGACTTGGTAAAGTACGTTTTCTGTTCCAGTCCATCACCGAGAAAGCTGACGGTGGCGACAGGCAAAAATCGGCCAAATACGGTCATTCCAGTTCTGTTTGCGCGAAACCTTGGAATTGGCCAACACGCCCTTATAACAATGGCTATACCCGACGTCCCCGAGAGGAAGGACAGACCATGACCATACAAACTGAAACTGCCATTCTCGCCGGCGGCTGCTTCTGGGGCATGCAGGATCTGCTGCGGCGCTATCCCGGTGTGCTGCGCACGCGGGTCGGTTACACCGGCGGCGATGTGCCGAATGCCACCTACCGCAATCATGGCAACCACGCCGAAGCCATCGAGATCGTCTTCGACCCTGCCGTGATCAGCTACCGGCAGATCCTTGAGTTCTTCTTCCAGATACACGACCCCTGCACGCCCAACCGTCAGGGTAATGACCTGGGCCCCAGCTATCGTTCGGCGATCTACTACCTCAGCGAACAGCAACGCGACATCGCCGAGGACACCACTGCCGATGTCGATGCTTCACACCTGTGGCCAGGCCGAGTAGTCACCGAAATCGAACCGGCAGGGCCCTTTTGGGAAGCGGAACCGGAGCACCAGGATTACCTCGAACGTATACCGAATGGCTACACATGCCACTTCATCCGCCCGAACTGGAAGCTCCCCAAACGCGCCTGAGAGTCACGCTTGTGAGGCGTAGAGGTGACCGCTTCTGGCCGATAGCAGTCTGTCGAATCAGCTTGAGCTTAGCTTGAATGAACACGCAGCCACATTAAACAAGCTCTCCAAAGCACCCCCAAGGAGCAGCCATCGGCGGCTCCTTGGGGATCTCCTTCGTCATTCAGATTGTGCCAGGCATAAAAAACTACCCTCAGGCCTGCGGAACTCATCGAAATGAGCCTGATAGGTGCTTATCGATGACATTCACTCTTCTGAAACCCCTGGGTGCTAAGCAGGACGCGGTGCTTCAACAGGCGGGGTTCCGTCGTGAAACATCGTCTTCAGTTGAGCACGCAGTTCTGGTGAGTCGGTGTGCTTGTGAACACTGACCGCATGCTGCGCGGCGGCCTCGAGCAGTTCGTTTTCAGAGTCTGCGGACAGTGCGATTGAGCAGTGGGAATCGCTCGGAAACTCGCGGCAGTCGATGTATTTACGCGCCATGAATGTTTTCCTCCCTACGACGAAGGCAGGCCGTGGCCTGCGTGAACGATCGCTCGACGCGTCTCCCATACATCAAACACGACTGCATGCCACATCGAGTGTGCCGATCGTTAAAGTATAGGCCCACCGATGTCAGGGTAGTTGTGCCAGACATAGAAAACGGCCGCGCGGAAACAGGGAACAGATCACGACGGCTCGGCATTTACCTGAAGTCGTGCTCTGTCCCTTTTTATGCTGGTTACGTCGCCACTCCTCTGGCCTGTGGTTCAGTTTCATTGCTCGTCTCTAAGTTCCATGAATCAGTACTTTAGCTGAGTCCCAAGGCCAGTGAAGTTGATGGAAGGGGGATCGGTCTGGAGGAACGTGACGCTGGTGGAACGGCAGCGGCAGTGCTCAGGCGGTCTGCATCAGGCTGCGTAATTGGAGAATCGCCTGCGCAATCGGGGAGGTTGGCAGGCAGCGCAATCGCTAGTTTAGGGCCCATCCAACAACAAGACCTCGCTATAGGAAGGCTTATGCAATACAGGCTTGCCATCTCGCACTGTGTGCCCCGTGCTTTTGAGTTGACTAAGGGAAACCTTTAGCCGGGTTGAAGTTTTCCCCTCAACGGATGCTGTTCATCTCGATATCGGCGCGGCGCCTACTGACTTACCTTGGGTAGACAAGAGGCGTGTCGTCGTAGCGGGCTGTTCCATTGAGCCCGCCTGGCGTTTTACCCCATAACAACAATAGGCCTGACAATGCTCGAACCCATCATCCTGTATATCCCTCATACAATCTGCCTTCCTGCGCAAGAAGGCTCGGTGTTCGGCTGCCAGCATTTTTAGTTTTTAGTTTGAATCTGCTCCTATAAATACAGTGCCCAGCACATACAGATGTGGAGAAGTTAGATGTATCAGGTAAAACAGTCTTGCCGTGGGCTCGGTATTGCCGGCGTGTTGGGAATTATCTGTTCACCATTGGCCGCCTATGCCGATGTTATTGATGACAGTCACTTGAAAGTGGATACGCGTAACTTCTACTTGCACCGTAACTACACCAATACCAATGCGCCGTTTTCGGAAGTGCATAGTTGGTCTCAGGGTTTCGATGCGCAGTTTACTTCCGGTTACACCGATACGGCACTGGCAATCGGTCTTGATGTGGATGCGCAATATGCCGTGCGCCTGGACTCGTCGGGCAACGACGGTTCGCTGCCCTTCAGCGTCCACGACCAGCAGGCGGCCGATGACTACAGTCGTGCCGGTGCAACCTTCAAGATGCGCTACAGCAAGACCGAGTTGAAGGTCGGTGACCTTCGCCCTCAACTGCCGGTGGCGTACGATGACACCAGTCGGCAATTGGATACCATCTACCAGGGGGCCGTGGTCGAGTCCAGGGAAGTCGATGGGTTGACGATGACCGGTGGCCGGTTCTGGTCTGCCGTGACGCGGGAATCTTCCAACCACGAGAAGCTGTACAAGTTTGGCTCCACCGATAATCTCGACAGTGACGGCCTGGACTTTGGCGGCGCCACTTACGACATTACCAAGAACCTGCAAGCCAGTTATTTCTACGGCGTGTTGCACGATATTTATCAGCAGCACTATTTCGGCCTGATGCATATGGCTGACTTGGGTAATGGCTACAAACTTAAAACCGACTTGCGCTACTTCAATAACAATGAAGATGGCAATGCGTTGAACGGTGAAATCGACAACCGTTCCTACGGTGGCTTGTTTTCCTTGCTCAAAGGCGCCCACATGTTTGGCCTCAGTTACCAGCGCATGCTCGGTGACAGCGTGTTCCCGACGATGAACGGTTTTATCCCGCAACCTTACCTGGTGCACTGGTCGTCCCTGGGGTTTGTCCGCCCGGGTGAAAAGTCCTGGGGGGCGCGCTACAGCTATGACTTTGCCGGGATGGGCATGCCGGGGCTGAAGCTCTACACCCGCTACATCAAGGGTACCAATTGGAACCGTGGCACCAACCTGAGCGACAACCAGGAAAGCGAACGCTTTCTGGGGCTCAGCTACGTGGTGCAGAGCGGGGCGCTGCAAGGTCTGGGGCTGGACCTGCGCAACATCGACGTCAAACAGAAGTACGGCTACGACTACAACGAATTCCGTGTCGCCACGACCTACACCTGGAAGTTCTGGTAAGCCCGGTCCATCCGGGGTTTGACCCCCATAACAATAAGAGGCCTGACCATGTTCGAACCCTTTGTCCTTTACATCTGCCCCGCAACTTCCCAGTCGGTGCGCTGTGCACCGTCACCCGGCGTGCTGCGCGCATGAGCGGATTCCAAGAGGAGCAAACACTAGTGAATATCCAGGTCGATAACGCGGTCCTGCAACAGCAGAAGAAGAAAACCTACATTTACGAGTGGTACGTGGTCGGCTTGTGCATGATCGCCTACATCTTTTCATTTGTGGATCGGCAGATCCTGGCGCTGATGATCGAACCGATCAAAGCCGACCTGCAGATCAGCGACACCCAGTTCAGCTTGCTGCATGGGCTGGCCTTTTCGTTGTTCTACGCGTTCATGGGCATGCCCATCGCCTATCTGGCGGATCGCTTCTCCCGGCCGAAGATCATCGCCGTCGGCGTCGTGTTCTGGAGCCTGGCGACTGCCGCCTGCGGCATGAGCAAGAACTTCCTGCACATGTTCCTCGCTCGCATTGGCGTCGGTGTCGGCGAAGCGGCCCTGTCGCCCTCGGCCTACTCGATGTTCAGCGACATGTTCCCCAAGGAAAAACTTGGCCGCGCCGTGGGCATCTACTCGATCGGCTCGTTCGTCGGTGGTGGCCTGGCCTTCCTGGTGGGTGGCTATGTGATCGCGATGCTCAAGGACATGAACACCATCGAAGTCGCCGTTCTCGGTGCGATGAAGGCCTGGCAACTGGCGTTCTTCATTGTCGGCCTGCCCGGTATCGTGGTCGGCCTGTTGATCTGGCTTACCGTGCGCGACCCGGCGCGCAAGGGGCTGCAGGTCGATGCACAGGGTCAGGCCAAGAAGGTTGCGATGAGCGATGGCTTGCGTTTCCTCGGTCGCCACCGTGCCACCTTCACCTGCCATTACCTGGGCTTTTCGTTCTACGCCATGGCCCTGTTCTGCATGATGAGCTGGAGCCCGGCTCTGTACATCCGCAAGTTCGGCCTGTCGCCAATGGAGGCCGGCTACATGCTCGGCACCGTGCTGTTGGTGGCCAATACCGCAGGCGTGCTGTTCGGCGGATGGCTCACCGACTACCTGGCCAAGAAAGGTCATCAGGACGCCGCCATGCGCACCGGCGTCATCGGTGCCCTCGGCATGGCGGTGCCGGCCGTGCTGTTCCCGCAAGCCGATCAACTGTGGCTGTCGGTGACGCTGTTGGTGCCGGCGATGTTCTTCGCTTCGTTCCCGATGCCGGCGTCCACGGCGGCGATGCAGATCCTCGCGCCGAACCAGGTGCGTGCGCAGGTCTCGGCCGTGTTCCTGCTGATCAGCAATCTGTTGGGGTTGGGCCTGGGCACCACGCTGGTGGCACTGTTGACCGACCGCTACTTCGGATCGCCTGCGGCGGTCGGTTCGTCGATGTCGCTGGTGATCTGTGGCGCGTCGGCGTTGACCGTACTTCTACTATGGCGTGGTTGCCGTCATTTCCGCGAAAGCTATGCCCGTGAGCACCCGACCCGGGCTTGATTGGTCATAGTCCACGATCGGCGCCCCGGCCTCGCTCCTGTTAAAGGGAGCGGGGCCGAGGTGCTCCAGGTCAGGAGAACCCTTGATGTTGAATGATGTACACCTGCTGGAACGCCACAGCTTGCTCAGCTCGGCCGATTACCGAGAGATCAAGGACAAGGTCAGCCAATACCTGTGCCCCCACAGCTTCAACGTACTGCGTGACGAGCCGATCTATACCCGGCTCAACGGCGTATTCTTCGGCGATTCGGCGCTGCTCGACCTGCGCTATGGCGCGCCGGTGGAGATCACCATCGGCGACATTGCCGATCAATACCTGTTTCGCATTACGTTGCAGGGACATTGCGAGGTGGCCCACGGACGGCGCAGTGCGGCGATGCAGTCGGGCTACCTGAGCGTTTCCTCGCCGTTCGCGCAAAGCCGCATCGTCACCGATGGCGAGTGCCGCAACCTGATCCTGCGGGTCGACCGTGATGCCCTGGAGACGCAACTGCAACGCCTGCTCGGCCGCAGTCTGCGGCAGTCGGTGATCTTTGATGTCAGCGTCGACCACCTGGGCGCCGGCGTCGTCAGCCTCTATCACACCCTGGACTACATTTGCCGGCTTTACGGCAGCGGCGTCGACGGTTCGCGCCTCGCCAGCGGACTGTCCGAATACCTGATGCAACTGCTGCTCACACAGCTGCCGCATAACTACTCCGCGGATCTTTTGATCGACTCGCGCGCGCCGCTGCCGCACCACGTGAAAAAGGCCCGTGACTACATCGAAGAACACCTCGACGAACCGATCAGCCTGACGACCCTGAGCGAACTGTGTGGCGTCTCGGTGCGCACCCTGCAAAACGGCTTCAACCAGTTCCTCCAGCAGGCGCCGGTCGAGTACATCCGCGACCGGCGTCTGGCGGTGATCCACGAGTCGCTCAAGCAGGGCAGGGCCGGCGAAACCGTCACCGATATCCTGTTGCGTCATGGCATCAACAGTTTCGGGCATTTTTCCAGCGCCTATCGGCAACGCTATGGTTGCCTGCCTTCGGACACCCTGCGGCGGCAGAAGCATTGAGACTCCTGCGCAATCCGTCATTCGGCTGCGCAATCGGATGAGTCTGCGGCGGTGCGGCTCGATAGGATCGAGTCTCTAAAAAAAGGAGTATCTGCATGAATATTACCGTGCTGGGTGGTGGTCACGGCTGTTACGCCGCTGCTGTCGAAATGGCTGAAAAGGGGCACCAGACATGCCTGTGGCGTCGAGACTGCGCCGCGCTCAAAGAGCTGCTGGCCATCGGCAGCCTGACCATCAAGGACTATAAGGGCACTCGCCAGTTGTCCGTCGGCCAGCAGGGCGACAAGCTCTCGTTCACCGACGACCTGGCCGAAGCCCTGGACGACGCGCAACTGGTGATCATCCCGCTGCCGTCGACCTCCCACGAAGACCTGGCCAAACATGTTGCGCCGCACCTGCACGACGGTCAGGTGGTGTTCTTGCCGCCGGGCACTTTCGGCAGCTTCGTGTTCGCCAAGGCCATGGTCGATGCGGGCAACCTGAGCAAGGTCGCCTTCGCTGAAACCGGTACGCTGCCGTACCTGGTACGCAAGCATGGCGCCAGCGACCTGGTCATCAGCGGCTATGCCACCCGCCTGCCGACCGGCGTATTCCCCAGCAACCTGTCCGAGCATGCTTTCGCGGTACTGCGCGAGGCCTACCCGAGCGTCGAGCCGATTGAAGACGCCCTGAGTGGTGCGCTGATGAACGCAGGCCCCATCATCCATCCGCCGCTGATCATGATGAACGCAGGTCCCCTGGAGCATTTCGAGGCCTGGGACATTCATAACGAAGGTACCCAACCGTCGATCCGCCGCGTGACCAACCAGCTTGATGCCGAACGCATGGCCGTGCGCGAAGCACTGACCTACGGCGCGCCGCATTTCCCGCTGGCCGACCACTACAACACCAGCGAAGGCGACGAGTGGATGTACGGTCGCGGTGCCCATGGCAAGCTGACCGACAGCGGTGACTGGCGCGAAGACATCGACCTGCAGAAGCATCGCTACATGCTCGAAGACACCCGCCTGGGTCTGTCCTTCCTGGTGTCCGTCGGCCGCTGGGCCGGTGTGCCGACTCCGGTCGCGCAGGGCCTGCTGAGCATTGCCTCGGTCGTCGCCGGACGTGACCTCTATGCCGAAGGCCGCACCCTGGAAAACCTCGGTTTGGCCACGCTGAGTCGGGCGCAGATGACCGAACTGCTGACCAAGGGCTACAACTGATGAACGCCGCGCTGCCCCAAGTCAGCGTGGTCGGCGCCGGCCGTATGGGCGAGGGCATTGCCCTGGCGTTCATCCATGCGGGCCTGCCGGTCACCCTCATCGATATAAAGGATCGCGCGGAGGATGAGCGACACGGCTACTTCGAGCGTGTGCGCAACAACATCCACAGCGAACTGCAGATGCTGGTACGCCTTGGCGTGCTTGAGCTGGAACAGGCGGACATTGCGATAGCCCGGTTGACGCTGCAATCCCGGTCCCAGGCCGCAGAGGCATTGCGCCTGTGCGACCTGGTGTTCGAAGCGGTGCCGGAGGTCATCGCGGTCAAGCAGGAGACCTTCGCCTGGGTCAGCGAGCATGTCCCGGCGTCGACCATCATCGCCTCGACGACGTCGACGTTTCTCGTCACCGAGTTGAGCGAAATGGTCAGCACGCCTGCGCGCTTCGTGAACGCGCACTGGCTCAATCCCGCGTACCTGATGCCGCTGGTGGAAGTCAGCCGCAGCGAAGCGACCTGCCCTCAGGTAGTCGAACGGCTGCTGCAACTGCTCAAGCGGATCGGCAAGGTGCCCGTGGTGTGCAATCCGGTGGCTGGCTACATCGTGCCGCGCATTCAGGCATTGGTGATGAACGAAGCCGCACGGATGGTGGAAGAGGGCGTGGCCAGCGCAGAAGATATCGACACTGCAGTGCGCGTCGGTTTCGGGCTGCGCTTCTCGGTGCTGGGCCTGCTTGAATTCATCGACTGGGGCGGCGGCGACATTTTGTACTACGCCTCGCGCTACCTGAGTGGAGTGCTGTCACCGCGCTTCGAATCGCCACAGGTGATCGCCGACAACATGCAAAACGGCCGCAATGGCTTGCGAGATGGCCAAGGTTTCTACGACTACCGTGACATGGACGTGGAAGCCTACAAGCAGCAGCGTCTTGGCGATTTTGTCCGCAAGCTGGAATTGTCGGGGTTGACGCCAGCGTTCGATGGCGCCTTGAAGCAGGCCTGAGCCTCAGGGCCCGGATGCCGGGCCCTGACTACACGAGGTTGTAGCGCGGGCCTTCGCCCGCTCGATAGCGTAGAAATGGATTGCCCATAATGGACGTTGACGGGTTGCAGGCTTTGCCGTTGTCCGAATGGCTGTTTCTGGCCGATTCCGTTGAAAAAGTCGGTTCTTCCGGACTGCCCGCATAATGACCGCTGAAAACGCCTTTTTTGCGCACCGCTACGCGAAATCTGAGCCCGGAATCCTCTGCTCAATGTAAAGATTTCAATCTCAAGCGCGTACTTTTCTACCGTGGAAACCAGGGTCGACTTTTTCAACAGAATCGGCCGAAAGCAATGGGATGGACTCCTCCTCACCTCGGTATCTTGAGTGCCAGACCTCAACTTCGCAAAACCCTCAAAGCACCTGTTCAATGGCAGAATCTCCTCAATTTGATCGTTTTGGAGAACACTATGCTTCGTGCGTTTGAACGAAGACTCGACCCCTTTCCGCCTGACGAGGTACCACCGCCACCCGACGGTCTGGCTCGCTTCCTGTGGGCCTGTACGCGGGGCGCCCGCGGTTACATCCTTGCGCTTGCGCTACTAAGTGCCGCTGTGTCGATTTACGAAGCCTGGCTGTTTTCCTTCCTCGGGCAGGTCGTGGACCTGCTCTCGACCTGGCAGGCGGGCGGTGAAGCGGCTGCGCAGGAAAGTCGCGTGTTGTGGGGCATGGGCATCGTAATGGTGACCAGTGTCGCACTGGTGGCGTTGCGCACCATGGTGCAGCACCAGATATTAGCGATTAACTTGCCGTTGCGGCTGCGCTGGGACTTCCATCGCCTGATGCTGCGACAAAGCCTTTCGTTTTTTTCCGATGAGTTTTCCGGCCGAGTCACTACCAAGGTGATGCAGACTGCGCTAGCGGTGCGCGACGTGCTATTCACCCTTATCGAGATCGCACCCGGGATCGGCGTGTATTTCATTGCGATCATCGCACTGGCCGGCGGCTTCGCTCTGAAACTGATGCTGCCTTTCGTTGCCTGGGTCGTGTTGTTCGGCTTGGCCATGCTGTACTTCGTGCCCCGTCTGGGGAAAGTCGGGCAAGAACAGGCGAATGCGCGGTCGATGATGACCGGGCGTATTTCAGACGCCTACACGAACATCTCTACGGTGAAGCTGTTCTCCCACTCCAATCGTGAAGCGCACTTCGCGCGTGCAGCGATGGAGGATTTCAAGCAAACCGGCTTTCGCCAGATGCGCCTGGTAAGCCAGTTCGAGATCGTTAACCAGGCATTGGTGGTGGCGTTGATCATGGCAGCAGGTGGTTATGCCCTGTGGCTATGGCACCAGGGTGAGGTCGGCGCAGGTGCCGTGGCGGCAATCACTGCCATGGCGTTGCGTATCAATGGCATGTCGAACTGGATCATGTGGCAAATGACCTCGCTGTTCGAGAGCATCGGCACTGTACAGGATGGCATGGCGACGCTGACCTTGGGCACCAGGGTGCAGGACGCGCCGGGTGCCGGTGTGCTAGTGACCTCCGGCGGCGCGGTAACCTTCGATAAGGTGAGCTTCAACTACAATGGCGAACGCCAGGTGCTCGATGGCCTGAACCTGAGCATCCGCCCGGGCGAGAAAATCGGCTTGGTTGGCCGCTCTGGCGCCGGCAAATCCACGCTTATCAACTTGCTGCTGCGCTTCTATGACGTCGACAGCGGGGAGATTCGCATCGACGGCCAAAACATCGCACAAGTGACGCAAGACAGCCTGCGCAGCGCCATCGGCATGGTCACGCAGGATACCTCCCTGCTGCACCGTTCCATTCGCGACAACATCGCCTACGGCCGTCCCGATGCGACCGACGCGCAAATCCGCAGCGCCGCGGCCAATGCCCAGGCCGATGAGTTCATCAGCCAACTGAGCGACCGGCAAGGCCATACCGGCTACGACACCCTTGTGGGTGAGCGGGGCATCAAGCTGTCGGGCGGCCAGCGCCAACGCGTCGCGATTGCCCGGGTGATGCTCAAGAACGCCCCGATCCTGCTTCTTGACGAGGCCACCAGCGCGCTGGACTCGGAAGTCGAAGTGGCCATTCAGGAAAGCCTCGATGAAATGATGCAGGGCAAGACTGTGATCGCCATCGCCCATCGGCTGTCCACGATTGCGGCCATGGACCGACTCATCGTCATGGATGACGGACGCATCATCGAACAGGGCACCCACACCGAATTGCTCGGGAAGAACGGCGTCTATGCGCGGCTATGGCAGCATCAAAGCGGCGGGTTCCTGGGTGAGGATAAGGGAGTGGTCGAGGCTATGGAGCAGGCGTGAGCGTGAAGGGGGCGCAGCAGGGGGGCTATGAGCGGTGTAGTGGGGAGGGGCACGACCGTCGCCACTCGTCCAGGGCTGCTCTGATCCCTCTTCGAGTTTCACGTAGCAGCGGGCAAAAAAAGCGTTTCCACCAGTCAATGACCAGGCCGTTTGGGCAGACCTGCTTTTTCAACAGAATCGACCCAAAGCCGACTGTGGTGATAGGCGGCTTTGGGTTTGAAGCGGTCATGCAGGCGGTTTTTTGCGTTTGCTGGCGACATACCCCGCCGTTTGGTAGACAACGCTAGCCCTTGCCGCTGCCGCTGCCGCTGCCGCTGCTGCC
>NZ_AKJL01000239.1 GCF_000282355.1 Pseudomonas sp. GM49 | reverse complement strand
CCGCCAGGTTCAGTGGCTCGCCGACCTGGCCCCTGCATATGAGGTACACCAGCAAAAGCAGTAACCCCACAATCGGCCCCGGCAGCACCGGCAAAAACAAATGATTGATCGCAGTGCCGAGCAATTGGAACAACACCAGCCATGTCAGGCCCCGTAACAACATTGTTGATCTCCTGCAAAATCCGTCATCCGCATTGGCCTGGCATTATAAGCATGCTCACGCTATAGATCGGCATTCGCCAAAAGCATGGTCAGTTGACCGGAGCGTTTGGCCATGTTGATCTAAAGTGGTAAGCCGGGAGGTCAAATCCCCCCCAACTCAAAACTATAAAACCGATGAACCCAAGGAGAGTCTCAATGCCCTATGTTCCAGTTGCAGAGCTCAAAGATTATGTCGGCAAGGAACTTGGACGTTCCGAATGGCTCACCATCGATCAGGACCGCATCAACCTGTTCGCCGAAGCCACAGGGGACTTTCAGTTCATCCACGTCGACCCGGTCAAGGCCGCGCAAACGCCATTTGGCAGCACTATCGCTCACGGTTTTCTGTCGCTGTCGCTGATTCCGAAATTGATGGAAGACATCCTCGTCATGCCCGAAGGCTTGAAGATGGTGGTCAACTACGGCCTCGACAGTGTGCGATTCATCCAGCCGGTCAAGGTCAATTCGCGGGTGCGGCTGAAGGTCGACCTGACCGAAGTCATCGAGAAGAAACCCGGCCAATGGCTGCTCAAGGCCACCACCACCCTGGAAATCGAAGGTTCGGACAAACCGGCGTATATCGCCGAACCCCTGTCCCTGTGCTTCGTGTAAACCTCCCCGGATGCGAAGCAGCTCCTGCTGTTTCGCGCCCTCTCGCGGTACCTCGCCCTATATAAGGACACATGGCTGCGGCATACTCCCTCGCCTAATTGCCCGGAATCCGCTATGCGCCCACTTGCACTCCTTGCCTTGACCCTGATGCTCACCGCTTGCGGCGACGGCGAATCGCCTTTGTCCCCCGACGCCCGCCTGCCGGACGGCGGACGCTATCGCGGCGACCTGGTCAATGGCTTGCTGCAAGGCAAGGGACGTATCGACTACCCGAACGGCAGCTGGTACGCCGGCGAATTCGACAAAGGCCAGTGGCACGGCCAGGGCGAATGGCACGGCAGCAATGGCGAAGTCTATCGCGGGCAGTTCAATCAGGGACTGTTCGACGGCCAGGGGGCACTGACCACCAACGCCAGCAGCTACAGCGGCGGCTTCAAGGCCGGCCGGCGCGACGGCGAAGGCACACTCAAAGAAAACGGCATGAGCTATCGCGGCGAGTTCAAGGCCGACCAATACGCCGGCCTGGGTCGTCTCGAACTCGAAGACGGCAGCTCCTACCAGGGCCAGTTCGCCCACGGCAAACCCAATGGCGAAGGCCAGCGCGGCGACGGCAACGGCAACCAGTTCACCGGGCACTTCGTCGACGGCCAACTGGAAGGCAACGGAACTTTCAACAGCGCCGATGGCGACATCTATGTCGGCAGCTTCAAGAACAATCAACTGCACGGCAAGGGCCGCTATGAAAACGCGGACGGCGATGTCTGGCTGGGCCAGTTCAAGGAAGGCTCGCTGAACGGCAAGGGTGAGTTGATCGGCACTGACGGCAGCCACTACATCGGCCAGTTCAACGACTGGCGGTTTT
>NZ_AKJL01000238.1 GCF_000282355.1 Pseudomonas sp. GM49 | reverse complement strand
TTACGGCTCGTTTGCCATTGGTGTGATGGCAGCGATGCCGGCCATCGGCGTGCTGTTGGGGGCGAAGATCTCCAGTCACCTGGCGGCGCGTTTCGGCACGGCCAATCTGATGCGTCTGTGCCTGTGGGCCGGGGCGGTTTCCATCGGTCTGCTGGCGCTGTTGCCGAGCTATCCGGTCTGGTTGGTGCTGCGGCTGATGATCGGGGTGATCCTGACCCTTGTATTCATCATCGGTGAAAGCTGGATCAATCAACTGGTGGTCGAGCAATGGCGCGGGCGGCTGGTGGCGCTGTATGGCAGCAGCTACGCACTGAGTCAGCTGGCAGGGCCGGTGTTGCTGGGCTTCCTTGGCACCGAGCACGATTATGGCTTTTGGGTCGGCGTCGGTTTGCTGATGGCTGCACCGTTTCTGTTGATGGGTCGCAGTGGTGCGCCGAGCAGCGAGGCCAGCAGCGTGACCCTGCGTGATTTGCTTGAGTTCTGTCGTGGCCTGCCGGCGATTGCCTGGGCGGTGTCGCTGTTCGCCGCGTTCGAGGCAATGATTCTGACCCTGTTGCCGGTCTATTGCCTGCGCCAGGGTTTCACTACGGAGATCGCCCTGGCGATGGTCAGTACGGTGGTGGTCGGCGATGCAGTGCTGCAATTGCCGATTGGTGCGTTGGCCGATCGCTTGTCGCGGCGCGCGTTATTCACCGGTTGTGCGGTGGTCCTGCTGATGTCGAGCCTGGCAATCCCGATGCTGATCGACACGCTGCTGATCTGGCCTTTGTGGGTACTGTTCGGCGCCAGTGCCGGCGGGTTGTTCACCTTGTCATTGATCCTGATCGGCGAGCGTTATCGTGACGATGCGCTGGTGCGGGCCAACGCACACATCGCCCAGCTGTGGGGGATTGGTTGTCTGGTCGGACCGCTGCTGGCGGGTGCGGGCAGTCAGTGGATCAGCGGGCATGCGTTGCCGTTGCTGATGGCGGTGGGGGCCTTGGGTGTGTTGATTGTGGTGTCGCGGCAAGGGGCGTTTGGCGCGGTTCAGCCAGCATAGCTTTTGTAGCAGCTGGCGAAGCCTGCTGCTACAACATCTTCTCCAGCCCAACCGTATTACTCAGCCAGGCATTGAAGCGCCGCCACCAACTCCCTGGCTCCTTGGTCAGGGTGTGCATTTTTCCATCGTCTTCGGTGGTCCAGACGATCTGACCGTTTTCCAGCTCCACCTGATAACTCAGGGCCGGCGCCATACCCTGCAGCGCCAGTTCGCGAACCCGTGCGGCCAACTCCGGACTGTCCACCAGCACGCCGACTTCGGTATTCCACAGCACCGAGCGCGGATCGAAATTGAACGAACCGATAAAGGATTTCTGCTGGTCGAAGATCATCGCCTTGCTGTGCAGGCTGGAGTCGGAGCCGCGATAGGAACTGCCGGAAAACAAATGTGGCCCGCTACCGCTGTCGCCGTCTTCACCCGGCTGACGACGCAATTCGTAAAGCTTTACGCCATGTTCCAGCAACGCCCTGCGGTAGGGCGCGTAGCCACCGTGCACCGCCGGCACGTCCGTGGCTTCCAGTGAGTTGGTCAGCAAACTCACGGAGACGCCGGCATCGGCGCGCCCGGTCAGGTACACCAGCCCCGGTTGGCCAGGCACGAAATAAGCCGAAATCATGATCAGCTCTTTGCGGACACCGTCGAGTTCAGGCGCCAGTTGCGTGGTCAGCAGCAACTGCGAATCGGGCTCGCCCTTGGCCAGTACCTTGCTCGGCGCATCCCACAATGCCTGGTTCCAGGCCCAGACCAGCTCGCGACGCCAGATGTCCAGGCGCGGATGCGTGGTGAAGGTCATCAAGTGTTTGTAGAGCGCGTGATTCTGTTTGCGCGATTCCGCCAGAGACTCTTCCAGTCGGGTGCGGGTGTTTTCCAGGTCCCGGGCGGTGGGTTTGCTCGACAGGAATTCGTCGATCGGCTTGCTCAGGGCGCTGTTCCAGTACTGGTCGAAGCTGTGCCCGAGTTGCTCGGCGACCGGGCCGACGCTGAGCATGTCGATGTCGGTGAAATTCATGTTGGGCTTGGCATCGAAATACTCGTCCCCCAGATTGCGCCCGCCGACGATAGCCATGCTGTTGTCCGCCAGCCACAACTTGTTGTGCATGCGTCGGTGTTGTTGCGACAGGTTGAACAGGCGGCCCACGGTGCGCGTCACGCCCGTACTGCGGCCCAGATTCAACGGGTTGAACACGCGGATCTGGATTTTCGGGTGCGCGGCGAGGGTCGCGATGACGCGGTCCAGGCCGTCACTGGTGGTATCGTCGAGCAATATCCGCACCCGCACACCCCGGTCAGCGGCCTTGAGCAATTCCTCGATCAACATGCGCGTACTGATGCCGTCATGCACGATGTAGTACTGCAAGTCGAGGCTGTTTTGAGCATTGCGGATCAGTTCGGCACGGGCGGTGAAGGCCTCGGTGCTGTCCGATAGCAGGCGAAAGCCCGATTGTCCCTTGTAAGGTGCGGCTTGCGCCTGGACCGAGCGACCGAAAGCGGAGTCTGAAGCCGGCAGCGCCTGGCTCGGTACACGCTGAACGTCGAAGCTGGAGCAACCGCCCAGGAACGAGGCGAGCAGCAGAAAAGCAAGCAGGGGCTGTCTGACTCTCACGTAGGATCGTTCCGTTTGGCGGCGCAGATAGGCATATGGACGCTGATTCCCGAATAAAAGTCAGTCGCTGAGCTGATCGGTTTCCGCCAGCAGTTTGATCGCTGTCGCGCCGACCTTGCGCACCGCGTCTTCGATCTGCGGTGTTGGCTTGGCAGCGTAGTTCATGCGCAGGCAATTGCGGTACTTGCCCGAGGCGGAAAAAATGCTGCCTACGGCAATCTGTACGCCCTGGTCGTGCAAGGCGCGATTCAGTTTCAGGGTGTCGAAGCCTTCCGGCAGTTCGACCCACAGCATGAAGCTGCCTTGTGGGCGACTGGCGCGAGTGCCAGCAGGAAAATAGCGAGTCACCCAATCGATCATCACGTCGCGATTGCGCTGGTATTGCGTGCGCATCCGCCGCAAATGCGGTTCAAAGTGGCCACCTTTGAGAAACTCGGCGATGGCGATCTGCGGCTGAGGTGCGGTGGAGCCGGTGCTGATGTATTTCATGTGCAGCACCCGTTCCAGATAACGGCCGGGTGCGACCCAGCCGATGCGCAGGCCTGGGGCCAGGGTCTTGGAAAACGAACTGCACAACAGGACGCGACCGTCCTCGTCGAAGGATTTGATCGTGCGCGGACGCGGGTAGGTATAGGCCAGTTCGCCATACACATCGTCCTCGATGATCGCCACGTCAAAGCGCTGCGCAAGCGTCAACAACGCACGTTTTCGCGACTCCGGCATGATGTAGCCCAGCGGGTTATTGCAGTTGGGGGTCAACTGTATGACCTTGATCGGCCATTGCTCCAGGGCCAGTTCCAGCGCTTCGAGGCTGATCCCGGTCAGTGGGTCGGTAGGGATTTCCAGGGCCTTCATGCCCAGGCCCTTGAGGGTCTGCATCGCACCGTGAAAGCTCGGCGAGTCCACCGCAACAATATCCCCCGGCTCGCAGATTGCGCGAATGCTGGTGGACAGCGCTTCGTGGCAACCCGTGGTGACCACCAGCTCACTGGCGCTCAACTGACAGCCGGAATCGAGCATCAGGCGAGCGATTTGTTCACGCAGTTCGAGGTTGCCGTGGATGTTGTCGTAATACAGGCCAGGCATGTCCTGCCGCCGGCTGATTCGCGCCAGATCGCGCAATAGCGGTTTCATGGTCGGGCTGGTGATGTCCGGCATGCCGCGCCCGAGTTGCACCACATCCTTGCGCGGCACTGCGCGGATCAATTCCAGCACCTGATCCCATTGCGAAATGTCCACCGGACGCTGGGCCGGGCGGCCGACTGCCGGCAAATCCGGCAGTTCGCGGCTGGCCGGAACGAAGTACCCGGATTTGGGCCTTGGCATGGCCAGCCCGCTGTCCTCCAGCACCCGATAGGCCTGCTGCACCGTGCTCAGGCTGACGCCGTGCTCGACGCTTAGCGCCCGTACCGAAGGCAGCCGGTCACCGGGGCGATAGAAGCCCTGTTCGATACGTGTGCCGAGCAACTCGGCGAGGTTGACGTAAAGGGTCATGGTGCAGCCTCGATAGGGGTGATTCGGTTAACCAGTACAGATCAGGCAAAAAATCAGGATTCAGTGGCGGAATCGGCAACACTGTATTGAGTTAATACAGTTGTATTGAATCTGTATTGCTTTTGCGCGCCCTCGCATCATGGAACCTCTGGCTACCCAAGTAAACAGGAGCATCCAAGATGAACGGTTTGAGCGATGTGCGGCTGACGTTACACAGTCAGGAACTGACGGCAGGGCAGAACAACGGCACGCGGGAGGCGGGCATGCGCAGTGCGCCGTCCAGCCTGAGTCGCTGGGACCGGTTCTGGTGCCGGCTGCGCACGCGCAAGGCGTTGTTGGCCCTGACACCCGACCAGCTCAAGGATATCGGGCTGACGCGAGAGCAGGCGTTGGAGGAGGGGCTGAAGCCTTTCTGGCGGATCTGATTTTGGCGGCGTTCTTTCGGGCCTCATCGCGAGCAAGCTCGCTCCCACAAGGACCGGCGGTGAACACAATTCTTGTGAACACCATCATTCCCTGTGGGAGCGAGCTTGCTCGCGATAACGTCGGCACAGACACCGCCAATCCTTCAGACCAACTCTTTAAGCCGATGCCACAACATCCCCAACGCCAGCAACGGCGAGCGCAAATGCTTGCCGCCGGGGAAGGTGATATGCGGCACCCTGGCAAACAGATCGAAGCCGCCGCTGTGCTGGCCGCTGATGGCTTCGGCCAGCAGCTTGCCGGCCAGGTGCGTGGCATTCACGCCATGACCGGAATAGGCCTGGGCGTAATAGACATTCGGCTGGTCCTTGAGCCGGCCGATCTGCGGCAGGCGATTGGCGCCGATGCCGATCATGCCGCCCCATTGATAGTCGATCTTCACACCAGACAGTTGCGCAAAGACGTCCAGCATTTTCGGACGCATGTACGCGGCGATGTCTTTCGGGTCGCGGCCCGAGTAATGGCAGGCGCCGCCGAACAGCAGGCGCCGGTCTGCCGAGAGCCGGTAATAGTCCAGCGCAACCCTTTGATCGCAGACCGCCATGTTCTGCGGCAGCAGGGCGTGGGCCAGTTCTTCGCTCAATGGTTCTGTGGCGATGATGTAGCTGCCGGCGGGCAGGACTTTGCCGCTGAGTTCCGGGTTGAGGTTATTGAGGTAGGCATTGCAACCCAGCACCAGGGTTCTGGCGCGTACCGAGCCCTCGGCGGTATGGACCTTGACCTCGGGGCCATAGTCGATGCGGGTCACGGCCGATTGCTCGAACAGCCGGACCCCCAATTGTTGTGCGGCTGCGGCTTCGCCCAAAGCCAGGTTCAGTGGATGCAGGTGCCCCGAACCCATGTCAATCAGGCCGCCGACGTAACGCGTAGAGCCGACCACCGTGTGCATCTCATTGGCCTGCAGCAAACGAGTCTCGTAGCGATAACCGAGGCTGTGCAGCTCTTCGGCATCCTCGGCGAAACCTTCAAGGTCACGGGGCTTGTTGGCGAGGTCGCAGTAACCCCAGGTCAAGTCGCAGGGGATCTGAAAACGCTCGATCCGTTGCCGGACGATTTCCACGGCTTCCAGGCCCATGAGTTTCATTTGCCGCACGCCTTCGACACCGATGACATTGGTGAACTGATCGAGGCCGTGACCAACGCCGCGAATCAGCTGCCCGCCGTTGCGTCCACTGGCGCCCCAACCGATTTTGTGGGCTTCAAGCAACACCACGCTGAGTCCGCGATCGGCCAGCTCAAGCGCCGTGTTCAATCCTGAAAACCCGCCGCCCACTACACAGACGTCGGCCAGCACTTCGCCTTTGAGCACCGGATGTTCGGGCTGCGGCAGGCTGCTGGCGGCGTAGTAGGAAGCGGTGTGGCTGACAGGCTGTTGAGCACGGGCATTCATGTGCGTGTTCCTGATTCTTGCGTTTAGAAAACTTGACGGAGCATAAGCCGGACCTTCCCGGGCGGGCAACATTGGTCGGCTGGCGCTGTCTGGATCGGGGCTTTTGCGTCAGAATCGCGCTCTATTCCGCTTTGGGTCACCGCTGCAATGAGCTGCAACAGCCAGACAATTCGCACATTACGACAACAGATTCCCTCGTTCGAGTGCGTTCCCGGCTGCCATGACTGCTGCGGGCCGGTGACCACCTCGCCGGAAGAAATGTCGCGCCTGCCGCGCAAGACTCGCGCCGAGCAGGATGCCGCGATGGAAGAGCTCAACTGTGTGCATCTGGGGCCGAATGGTTGCACGGTGTATGACGAGCGGCCGCTGATCTGCCGGTTGTTCGGTACCACCAAGACCTTGCCGTGCCCCAATGGGCGGGGGCCAGTGGAGCTGATTCATCCGCGGGTGGAGAAGCAGGTGTTCGAGTACATGGCCAGTACTCGGCAGGTGTTGGTTTAAAAGGAGCGGGTCTTCAGGTGGACCGAGTTGCCTCAATCGCGAGCAAGCTCGCTCCCACAGGTATTTGAGTCTGCATAAACGTTGTGTTCAAAACCGTTTCATTGTGGGAGCGAGCTTGCTCGCGATGAGGTCCTGAAAGGCACCACCAATCTCAATCCGGAATCGGCAACGTCAGGCTCTCTTTCACCTCTTCCATCACGATGTAACTCTTGGACTCGCGCACGTGGGGCAGCTTGAGCAGGATGTCGCCCAGCAATTTGCGATACGAGGCCATCTCGGAAATTCGTGCCTTCACCAGGTAGTCGAAATCCCCTGACACCAGGTGACACTCCAGCACATGGGGCAATTTCAGCACTGCACGTCGGAACTCTTCGAATGTATCGCCGGACTTGTAGTCCAGGCTGATCTCGACGAACACCAGAAGACTACCCTTCAGGTGCTGCGGATTGAGCCGGGCGTTGTAGCCCATGATGATCCCCTCGCGCTCCAGGCGCCGGACCCGCTCAGTGCAGGGCGTGGTCGAGAGCCCGACCTTTTCCCCAAGCTCCGTAAAGGAAATCCGCCCGTCCGCTTGCAGGATCCGCAGGATGTTGCGGTCGATCTTGTCCAGCTCACGTTTGGTCTGAGTGTTGGTACGCATAGGGGATGCGCCTCCGTGAAAAGGGTTTTTGCCGAGAATTGTCGCCAAATATAGGCGCTTATATAGTGAAAAGCACTGGCAAATCTTTTTTACACTGCGCGCATCTGAAGCTTTGAATAACAAACGTCAGCGGTTAGCCGCGATGAGGGATTTGAAAATGCGCGTCATGGTCTTGGGTAGCGGCGTCATCGGTACCACCAGTGCTTATTACTTGGCCCGTGCCGGGTTTGAAGTGGTGGTCGTCGACCGGCAGCCAGCTGCTGCCATGGAGACCAGTTTCGCCAACGCCGGACAGGTCTCGCCGGGTTATGCCTCGCCGTGGGCCGCGCCGGGCGTGCCGCTCAAAGCCATCAAGTGGCTGTTGCAGCGCCATGCACCCTTGGCGATCAAGGCCACTGCCGACATCGATCAGTACCTGTGGATGGCACAGATGCTGCGCAACTGCACCGCCAGCCGTTACGCGGTGAACAAGGAGCGCATGGTCCGTCTGTCCGAGTACAGCCGTGACTGCCTCGACGAACTGCGTCTGGAGACCGGTATCGCCTACGAAGGCCGCAGCCTCGGTACCACCCAACTGTTCCGCACCCAGGCTCAATTGGACGGCGCCGCGAAAGACATCGCCGTGCTGAAAGAATCCGGCGTGCCGTTCGAACTGCTCGACCGCGAAGGCATTGCCCGCGTCGAGCCGGCACTGGCCAGCGTCACCGACATCCTCGCCGGAGCCCTGCGCCTGCCGAACGACCAGACCGGCGACTGCCAGATGTTCACCACCAAGCTCGCCGAGATGGCCGCGAAGCTCGGTGTGCAATTCCGTTTCGGTCAGGACATTCAGCGCCTCGACTTCGCCGGTGACCGCATCAACGGCGTGTGGATCGACGGCAAGCTGGAAACCGCCGACCGCTACGTGTTGGCGCTCGGTAGCTACTCGCCGCAACTGCTCAAACCGCTGGGGATCAAGGCACCGGTTTATCCGCTCAAGGGCTACTCCCTGACCGTGCCGATCACCAACCCGGCTATGGCACCGACCTCGACCATTCTCGACGAGACCTACAAGGTCGCGATCACCCGTTTTGACAACCGCATCCGCGTTGGCGGCATGGCCGAGATTGCCGGTTTTGACCTGTCGCTGAACCCGCGTCGACGCGAAACCCTGGAGATGATCGTCAACGATCTTTATCCTCAGGGCGGCGATCTGGCCCAGGCCGATTTCTGGACCGGCCTGCGTCCGACCACTCCGGACGGCACCCCGATTGTTGGCGCCACCCCGTTCAAGAACCTGTTCCTGAACACCGGTCACGGTACGCTCGGCTGGACCATGGCTTGTGGTTCGGGTCGCTTGCTGGCCGACCTGATGGCGAAGAAAAAGCCGCAGATCAGCGCCGAAGGCCTCGATATTTCCCGTTATGGCAACAAAACCCAGGAGCCTGCAAAGCATGTCAGTCCAGCGCCAGCTCACCAATGAGCGCATGAGTCAGATCGTCACCCATAACGGCACGGTTTACCTGGCCGGACAGGTCGGCGATGACATGAGCGCCGGGATTGAACAGCAGACCCGTGAAAGCCTCGCCAACATCGAGCGTTTGCTCGATCTGGCCGGCACCGACAAGCACCATCTGCTGTCGGTGACGATTTACCTGAAAGACATCGACGCGCATTTCGAAGGCATGAACGCGGTGTGGGACAAGTGGCTGCCAAAAGGTGTTGCCCCGGCCCGCGCCACGGTTGAGTCGAAATTGTGCGAGCCGGAAATCCTGGTCGAGCTGTCGGTTGTCGCCGCTCTGCCATAATCCTGTCAGAAAGATCCCTCTCCCGGTGCTGTTGGCGGTTCACGCCGTCAGCCAGCACCGGTTTTTTCTTCCCGATAACCCGACCAGAAGTGTGCCGCCATGCGTCCTGCCCGTGCCCTGATCGACCTTCAAGCCTTGCGTCACAACTACCGAATCGCCCGTGAACTTACGGGGGCCAAAGCCCTCGCGGTGATCAAGGCTGATGCCTACGGCCATGGCGCTGTGCGATGCGCTCAAGCGTTGGAAGCCGAGGCAGACGGGTTTGCCGTGGCCTGCATTGAAGAGGCGTTGGAGCTGCGGGCCGCGGGCATTCGTGCGCCGGTGCTGTTGCTGGAAGGCTTTTTCGAAGCCGATGAGTTGTCACTGATCGTCGAGCATGATTTCTGGTGTGTGGTGCATTCGCTGTGGCAGCTCGAAGCCATCGAAAAAGCCGCATTGAGCAAACCGATCACTGTGTGGCTGAAGCTCGATTCGGGCATGCACCGCGTGGGGCTGCACCCGGCGGATTATCAAGCGGCTTATCGGCGTCTGCTGGCGAGCGGCAAGGTCGCGAAAGTGGTGCTGATGAGCCACTTTGCGCGTGCCGACGAACTGCACGAGCAGGCCAGCGCCGATCAGGTGGCGGTATTTGAAGCAGCGCGCAAGGGCTTGTCCGCCGAGGTCAGCTTGCGCAACTCGCCGGCGGTGCTTGGCTGGCCGCAGATTCCGAGCGATTGGGTGCGTCCGGGCATCATGCTTTATGGTGCCACGCCCTTCGAAGAAGCCAATGAAGTGGCATCGCGCCTGCAACCGGTCATGACCCTGGAATCGAAAGTGATCAGTGTGCGCGAGTTGCCGGCTGGCGAACCCGTTGGTTACGGCGCCAGATTCATCACCCCTAAACCGATGCGCATTGGTGTCGTGGCCATGGGTTATGCCGACGGCTACCCGCGTTTGGCTCCGACCGGCACGCCCGTGCTGGTGGCCGGGCAGCGCAGCCAGTTGATCGGCCGGGTGTCGATGGACATGCTCTGTATCGACCTGACCGATGTGCCGCAGGCCGGTCTCGGTTCGACCGTCGAGTTGTGGGGCAAAAACATCCTCGCCAGTGATGTGGCCATCGCCGCAGGCACGATTCCTTACCAGATTTTCTGCAACCTGCGCCGAGTGCCACTGCTCTATTCCGGGGCTTAGTGCGCAGGGCTCCAGACCGGAAGTCGCCTCGCTGAGCAGGATTCAGGTCAAGGTGTTGTAAATACTGAACGCTGTCGCCATGATAACGCTCACTGTTTCAACAATCCTGAATCCTGGAGGCGCAAGCTTTGGACGTCGGTGAACGACTGCAATCCATCCGTAGGCTCAAAGGCCTTTCCCAGCGTGAGCTCGCCAAACGGGCGGGGGTCACCAACAGCACGATTTCGATGATCGAGAAGAACAGCGTGAGCCCTTCGATCAGTTCGCTGCGCAAGGTGTTGGGCGGGATTCCCATGTCCATGGTCGAGTTCTTTTCCGAAGAAATCCTGCAGGAAAAACCGACTCAGATTGTCTACAAGGCCAACGAGCTGATCGATATTTCCGATGGCGCCGTGACCATGAAACTGGTCGGCCGGGCCCACCCGAGCCGGGCCATCGCATTCCTCAATGAAATCTATCCGCCAGGCGCCGACACCGGTGACGAGATGCTCACCCATGAAGGCGAGGAAACCGGCATCCTGGTCGAAGGAAAACTGGAACTGGTGGTCGGTCTCGAAACTTTTGTCCTCGAAGCCGGCGATAGCTACTACTTTGAAAGTACCAAGCCACATCGATTCCGGAATCCGTTCGATGCGCCTGCGCGACTAATCAGCGCAGCCACGCCGGCGAATTTCTAAGAAAAGAGGCGTCCTGCCAGCATCACAGAGGCGCCCGGGCCGTTTTTTCGCCGCAGCCTAAGACCCTTGCGACTTTGGGGTTGTTTCAGTGCGACGGGCTTACCGCTATACTTGCGCCCGCCTGCGAACCGTGGCCGTAGGCGTGACTAGCCACCATTGAGGGTGAACGCGTGAACCTAATTATGAAAATGCTGGCTGCACCAGCAACCGTATTGGCCCTATGGGCTGTCAGTGTCAGCGCTCAAGCTGCGACCAACGACGTTATCGCCAAACGCCTTGAACCGGTCGGTCAGGTCTGCGTTCAGGGTAAAGAGTGCAAGGGCATGGAGGTGGCCACTGCCGCTGGCGGCGGTGGTGGTGCGAAAACCCCGGATGAAGTGATTGCAAAACATTGCAACGCTTGCCACGGTTCAGGCCTGTTGGGCGCTCCGAAAATCGGTGATGCCGCCGCCTGGAAGGAGCGTGCCGATCACCAGGGCGGCCTCGACGGCATCCTGGCCAAAGCCATTACCGGTATCAACTCGATGCCGCCTAAAGGCACCTGCGCCGATTGCTCCGATGCCGAGCTCAAAGGCGCCATCCAGAAGATGTCCGGCCTGAAATAAGCTTGGGTCTTCCTGCTGAAAAGCCGCTTTCGAGCGGCTTTTTTGTGCCCGCGATCTCGATATACACCGCTGATTACTTGTAGGAGTGAGCTCGCTCGCGAAGAATTTGAAGGCGCCGCGGGGTGTCAGG
Organism: Pseudomonas sp. GM49; assembly: GCF_000282355.1. Lineage (GTDB taxonomy): Bacteria > Pseudomonadota > Gammaproteobacteria > Pseudomonadales > Pseudomonadaceae > Aquipseudomonas. The sequence continues at coordinate 9,659 of NZ_AKJL01000238.1, read as the reverse complement.
TTTCCCGCGTTATCGTTGACGACCATCGCGAGCGAGCTCGCTCCTACAGGGGGCCAGTGGCGGCCGATTGGCATTAACAGGCTGTTTTTTGCAGCCAAGACCCGGCAAGCTCGGTCCAACCCCAATTCATGGAACATGAGGGAGGATCCGATGGTGCAGCTGTGTTCTATCGAGCAGGCGGTCGATGACGTACTGGCGCGGTTGCCGGTCCACATTCACATGGGCCTGCCTCTGGGCCTGGGCAAACCCAATCACTTCGTCAACGCGTTGTATCGACGTCTCGCGCAACTGCCAGAGCGGCGGCTGACGATCTACACCGCGCTGTGCCTGGGCCGTCCGCCCTTGGGCGACGGTTTGCAAAAGCGTTTCCTCGAGCCCTTTATCGAGCGGGTTTTCGGCGATTATCCCGAGCTGGATTTCCTCGCCGACCTGCGTCGCGACAAGCTACCGGGCAACATCCACATTCAGCAGTTCTTCATGCAGCCCGGCAGCCTGCTCAACAGTGCGACGGCGCAACAGGACTACGTCAGCAGCAATTACAGCCATGCGGCGCGGGACATCAATGCCGCCGGGTTGAATCTGGTCGCTCAGTTAGTCGCAAGTCATGCCGAGCAACCCGACCGCCTGAGCCTGAGCTGCAACCCGGACATCACCCTCGACCTGCTGCCGATGATTGCCAAGCGCCGTGCCGCCGGAGAAACCATCCTGATGGTCGGCCAGGTGCACAACGATCTGCCTTACATGCCCGGCGATGCGGAACTCGGCATCGACACTTTCGACCTGCTGATCGATGAGAAGGACAACACCACACTGTTTTCCACGCCAAATATGCCGGTGGGGTGCCAGGACCATTTCATCGGCCTGCACGCCAGCACCCTGGTGCGTGACGGCGGCACTTTGCAGATCGGCATCGGTTCCATGGGGGATGCGCTGACGGCGGCGCTGCTGGCGCGACAAGCCGACAGTGACGCTTACAAAACCTTGCTGGACGAAGTGAACCTCAACCAGTGGGCGCAACTGATCGAGCGCGAAGGTGGCATCGAACCCTTCGCCAAAGGCCTGTACGGCTGCAGCGAAATGTTCGTCAACGGCTTATTGGTACTGGCGGATGCCGGGATCGTGCGGCGCAAGGTTTACCCGGACGTGGCGACCCAGCAGCAGGCGAATGCCGGTACCCTGGATGAGGCCGCGCAAACCGATGGCATTTCTGTGCATGGCGGCTTTTTCCTCGGCCCGCGCACCTTCTACGAACGCTTGCGCGAATTGCCGCAGAGCAAGCGGCTCGAATTCAACATGTCTCGCATCAGCTACATCAACGAGCTCTATGGCCAGGAAGAACTCAAGCGTTTGCAGCGTCTTGATGCACGGTTCATCAACACCGCGTTCACCGTGACATTGCTGGGTGCCGCTGTGGCGGATCAGCTCGAAGACGGACGTGTGCTCAGCGGCGTAGGCGGGCAGTACAACTTCGTGGTTCAGGGGCATGCGCTGCAAGGCGCGCGCTCGGTGTTGCTGCTGCGCAGTTGGCGTGAGTCTGGCGGCGACGTCAGTTCGAACATCGTCTGGGAGTATGGTCACTGCACGATTCCCCGGCATCTGCGCGACATCGTGGTCACCGAGTACGGCATCGCCGATCTGCGGGGCAAGACTGATGCAGCGGTGATTGAGGCACTGTTGAATATCAGCGACTCACGTTTTCAGTCGGGGCTGATCGAGCAGGCACAGAAAGTCGGCAAATTGCCCAAGGACTTCCGTCTCGATCCACGCTTTGCTGATAACACTCCGCAACGGTTGCAGGGCATTCAGGCACGACATCCGCAGCTGTTTCCAGAGTATCCGCTAGGGTGTGATTTCACCGAGGTCGAACGAGATGTGTTGCGGGCGCTGAACTGGCTCAAGAGCAAGTTCAAGCTGAGCGAGGTGCTGGAATTGGGCAAGGCGGCGCTGGATGCGCCGGAGCCTGCGTTGTTTCCAGAACATCTGGAGCGCATGCAGCTGGCCAGTCCTGAAAGACTGAAGGAGGATTTGTATCAGCGGTTGCTGCTCACCGGCCTCAAGGCAACTGCGCAGTAACTGTCCCCCCAAAAACAACTGTGGGAGCGAGCTTGCTCGCGATAGCGGTGTATCAGTCAACGAAGATGTCGACTGACACTATGCAATCGCGAGCAAGCTCGCTCCCACAGGGTATTACTGTGTTCCGGCTTACTCGATGAAGGTCACAACGCCATCTTTCAGCGACTTCACGCGAGCCAACGACTCTACGCGATAGCCCTGTGAATCCAGTTCCGCACGGCCGCCCTGGAACGACTTCTCGATCACGATGCCCAGGCCCGCCACGGTCGCGCCGGCCTGTTTGATGATCGAGATCAGCGCCTGGGACGCCTTACCGTTGGCCAAAAAGTCATCGATGATCAGCACGCGGTCGCTGCTGGTCAGGTGGCGCGGGGAGATGGCCACGGTGCTTTCGGTCTGCTTGGTGAACGAGTACACGGTCGCCGACAGCAGGTTTTCGGTCAGGGTCAGGGACTGGTGCTTGCGGGCGAAAATCACCGGCACGCCGAGGTTCAGGCCGGTCATGATCGCCGGTGCGATGCCCGAAGCTTCGATGGTGACGATCTTGGTGATGCCCGAATCCTTGAACAGCGTGGCGAATTCGTCGCCGATCAGCTTCATCAGGGCCGGGTCGATCTGGTGGTTCAGAAAGGCGTCGACTTTCAGGACCTGGTCGGAAAGCACGATGCCTTCTTCGCGAATTTTCTGGTGCAGGGCTTCCATGAAGCTGTCCTCTTTTGGCGCCTGTGCGCCGAAGGTCATATAAAAGTGGTCAATTCTAGCGCTTTAACATCGCGCGTATATCCGCCAATGCGTTGTTGCCTCGCACGGCTTTGACTTCGGTCGGTGTGTCGTCGTTGCCTTCCCAGGCCAGATCGTCCGGCGGCAACTCATCGAGGAAGCGGCTCGGCGCGCAATCGATGATCTCGCCGTACTGCTTGCGCTTGGCAGCGAAGGTGAAGGCCAGGGTCTGGCGCGCACGGGTGATGCCCACGTAGGCCAGGCGACGTTCTTCTTCGATGGTGTCGGCTTCGATGCTGGAACGGTGCGGGAGGATTTCTTCTTCCATGCCCATGATGAACACGTAGGGGAATTCCAGGCCCTTGGATGCATGCAAGGTCATCATCTGCACGCCTTCGGCCCCGTCTTCCTCTTCCTGCTGGCGCTCGAGCATGTCGCGCAAGACAAGTTTGCCGATGGCGTCCTCGACAGTCATTTCGCCGTCTTCGTCTTTTTCCAGGGTGTTCTTCAGGGCCTCGATCAGGAACCAGACGTTGCCCATGCGGTAGTCCGCGGCCTTGTCGCTGGAGCTGTTGGTGCGCAGCCAGTTCTCATAGTCGATGTCCATGACCATGCTGCGCAGGGCCGAGATCGGGTCTTCGCCGGCGCACTGCTCGCGCACCCGGTCCATGAAGCGCTTGAAGCGCGACAGGCGATCGGTGAAGCGACTGTCCAGGTGTTCGCCCAAACCCATCTCATCGGTGGCGGCGTACATCGAGATCTTGCGTTCGGTGGCGTAGTTGCCCAGCTTCTCCAGCGTGGTCGAGCCAATCTCGCGGCGCGGCACGTTGATCACTCGCAGGAAGGCGTTATCGTCGTCCGGGTTCACGATCAGGCGGAAGTAGGCCATCAGGTCCTTCACTTCCTGACGTCCGAAAAAGCTGTTGCCGCCGGAAAGACGATATGGCACCTGGTGATGCTGCAACTTCAGCTCGATCAGCTTGGCCTGGTAGTTGCCGCGATACAGGATCGCGAAATCGCTGTACGGGCGGTCAGTGCGCAGGTGCAGGCTGAGGATTTCCATGGCCACGCGCTCGGCCTCGGCGTCCTCGTTGCGGCAACGGATCACACGGATCTCGTCGCCATGGCCCATTTCACTCCACAGCTGCTTTTCGAACTCGTGGGGGTTGTTCGAGATCAGCACGTTGGCGCAGCGCAGGATGCGGCTGGTGGAGCGGTAGTTTTGCTCCAGCATCACCACTTTCAAGGACGGGTAGTCTTCCTTGAGCAGCATCAGGTTTTCCGGGCGAGCCCCGCGCCAGGCGTAGATCGACTGGTCGTCGTCGCCCACCACGGTGAACTGGTTGCGTTTGCCGATGAGCATTTTCACCAGCAGGTACTGGCTGGCGTTGGTGTCCTGGTATTCGTCGACCAGCAGGTAACGCACCTTGTTCTGCCACTTTTCCAGAATGTCGGCATGCTCTTCGAACAGCTTCACCGGCAGCAGGATCAGGTCGTCGAAGTCCACTGCGTTGAACGCCTTGAGCGTGCGCTGATAGTGGGTGTAGACGATGGCGGCGGTCTGTTCCTTGGGGTTGCGCGCGTTTTCCAGGGCCTGGGCTGGCAGGATCAGGTCGTTTTTCCAGGCGCCGATCATGTTCTTGATCTCGTCGACGCCGTCGTCGCCCGAGTATTCCTTCTGCATGATGTCGGTCATCAGGGCCTTGACGTCGGTCTCGTCGAAGATCGAGAAGCCCGGCTTGTAGCCCAGCCGCACGTGCTCCTTGCGGATGATGTTCAGGCCCAGGTTGTGGAACGTGCAGACCGTCAGCCCGCGACCTTCACCGGCACGCAGCAGGGTGCCGACCCGTTCCTTCATCTCGCGGGCGGCCTTGTTGGTAAAGGTCATGGCGACGATGTACTGGGCGCGGATGCCGCAGTTCTGGATCAGGTGCGCGATTTTGCGCGTGATCACGCTGGTCTTGCCGGAGCCTGCACCGGCGAGCACCAAAAGAGGGCCGCCGACGTAGCTCACGGCTTCTTGCTGCCGGGGATTGAGTCGGGACATAGGTAAATTCAGAGGGTCAGTCACGAAATGGGCCGGCATTTTAACAGGCTCAGCGAATTGTGCTGCTCTGTCCGACTTGTGACGTACCACGCTATCTGCAATTGCCGGTTTTGTTACTTTCACGCAGGATGCGCAACGAATTTGCGGCTAATGTTCGTAATTGCGGATACAAAGGGCTCGTTTTGCCAACTGATGTCATTGTCATTGACCATCGGAACGGCATAATGCCCGTCGCCTACATTTTTGCAGAGTCTAGGGAGCTAGCTTGTCTACGCCTGTCGAACCCTTGCGTTTGCTGCTACTGGCCGAAGAGCCAGCGTGGGCAGCGTTGTTGCGCGAGTGTCTGGCTCCTATGGGGAGCTCGGCCGTGCTAATCAGCGCGCCGAGTTGGGAGTCGGTCAGCAGCCTGTTCGATGACAACCGCAGCGCGGTGTTATTGACCATCCCGCAACTTCAACCGGCGCCGGGCCGTTGCAGCCTGCCGACGGTGTTGCTGCTCGACCATGAGCCGCTGACCCCGCCCGACGGTGTGAGTGACTGGCTGGTGCGCGACCTGCTCGACTCCGGCATGTTGCGCCGCTGCCTGCGCCATGTGCGCGAGCGTGGCGTCCTGGAAAACACGCTGCAACGCCTGGCCGAGCAAGATCCGCTCACCGGCATCGCCAACCGGCAGGGCTTCCAGACCCTGCTGACGGCGCGCCTGGCAGAAAACGACGGTCGCGGCCTGGCCCTCGGTCATCTCGACCTCGACAACTTTCGTTATGCCAACGACGCCCTCGGCCATCAGGCCGGTGACCGCCTGATCCTGCAAGTGGTGGCGCGGCTCAAGAGCCAGCTCGAGGCCGGCGATCAGCTGGCACGCCTGGGCAGCGATGAATTCGCTCTGTTGATCGACACCCGTCGCGCTCCCCAGCGTGCCGAGTGGATGGCCGAACGCATCAGCGAAGCATTGGCCGAGCCTTATTGGGTCGATGGCGAAAGCCTGCTGATCGGTTCCAGCCTGGGCATCGCCTACGCCCGGGCCCAGACCGGTGCGGATCCGCTGATGTGGCATGCACATATCGCCATGCAGCAGGCCAAAAGCACCCAAGGCTGCACCTTTCACATTTTCAACGAGCGCATCAACCGCAATGCCCGCAGCATCGCCGACCTCGAAACCGAGCTGCGCCGGGCGCTGCGCCGCGATGAGCTGGAATTGCACTACCAGCCACGCCTGAACCTTGAAGACGGGCAGATCGTCGGCCTCGAAGCCCTGGTGCGTTGGCGGCATGCCGAGCGCGGCTTGCTGCCACCGAGCGAATTCGTGCCGCTGGCTGAGCAAAGCGGTCTGATCGTGCCGCTGGGCTACTGGGTGATTTCCCGGGCCTTGCGCGACATGCAGGCGCTGCTTGAGCTGGGTTTGCCCCCGTTGCACATGGCAATCAACCTGTCGTTCCGGCAGTTCCAGGACAGTCAGTTGCTGTCGACCCTGAGTCGCCTGATTGCCGAGCGCGGTGTCGAGGCGCAGTGGCTGGAGTTCGAGCTGACCGAAACCGCGGTCATGCGCCGCAGCGATCTGGTCAAGCAGACTATGGACGCCCTCGGGCGCCTCGGTGTGCGCTTCTCCCTCGACGACTTTGGCACCGGCTTCTCGTCGTTCGTGCACCTCAACAGCCTGCCGATCACCTTGTTGAAGATCGACAAGAGTTTTGTCGGCGGCATGGAACTGCGTGAGGAAAACCGCAAACTGGTCCACGCGATGATCAATCTGGCGCACAACCTCAACCTTGAGGTGGTCGCAGAAGGCGTGGAAACGCCGGAGCAGCTGGATCTGCTGCGCGGGTTCGAGTGCGATCAGGTGCAGGGGTATTTGATCAGCAAGCCATTGCCGCTGGCCGAGCTGGTGGAGTATCTGACGATTGGCTCCAGCCAGCCGTCGATGCTGGAAATCGTAAGCTGAGGTTGCCACAGAGCCCTGTAGGAGCGAGCTTGCTCGCGATAAACCTGAGAACGCCGCGGGGCACCTGCCAGCCCGCGTTATCGTTGACGACCATCGCGAGCGAGCTCGCTCCTACAGCGGTCTCAGTCAGGCTGAGCGACCTCGAAGCGCTGCTCTGACGTCGTATCGCGCTTGATCATCCGCTTCATCTTCCACTCGAACCCCAGCGTCAGGCTCACCGCCGCGCACGCCAGCCCCAGTGCCAGGCCCCACCACACGCCAGTTGGCCCCCAGTGCAAGTGGAACGCCATCCACCACGCCGCCGGAGCGCCGATCAGCCAATAGCAACCCAGGCCGACGAGGAAAGTAGTCTTGGCATCCTTGAGTCCGCGAATGCAGCCCATGGCGATGGTCTGTGTGCCGTCAAACAGCTCGAACCACGCTGCCACCGCCAGCAGGCTCACCGCCAGGTTGATGACATCGCGGAACGCCGGGTCGTTGTGGTCGAGGAACAGGCCGACCAACTGGTTTGGCAGCAACCAGAAGACCATGGCGAAACACAGCATTGCCGCCGCCCCGAACGCAATGCCGACCCGCCCGGCCAGCCGCGCATCCAGCAGCTGCCCGGCGCCGTAATGCTGACCGATGCGCATGGTGATTGCGTAGGAAATACCCGCCGGGACCATGAACGCCACCGAGACGATTTGCAGGGCGATCTGGTGTGCGCCCAGTTGCGTGCTGCCCATGGTGCCCATGCACAGCGCGGCGAAGGCAAACAGCCCGACTTCCACCGCGTAGGTACCGCCAATCGGCAGGCCCAGACGCCACAACTCCTTCAGGTACTGGCGGTTCAGCCGTGACAGGCCCTGACTTAGCGGATAAGCCTCGTACGCCGGGTGACGACGAATGTGCCATGCCAACGCAAGTGCCATCAGGTTGGCGACAATCGCCGTGACCAGCCCGATGCCCACCAGCCCCAATTTTGGCAGGCCGAACATCCCGGTAATCAGCGCATAGTTGAGCAAGAAGTTGGCGACCGTACCGCCAAGGCTGATGACCATCACCGGCGTCGCACGGCCAATGGCGCTGGTGAACCCGCGCAGGGCCATGAAGCTCAGGTAGCCGGGCAGGGCGAACGGCAAGAAGATCAAAAACTGCCCGGCTGCGTGGACGTTGCTTTCGGTCTGGCCGAACAGCAGCAGCACCGGTTTGAGGTTCCACAACAGCAAACCGGCGACCAGCGCCATCAGCCATGCCAGCCACAACCCGGCCTGCGTCAGCCGGGTTGCCCCGACAATATCGCCGGCCCCCTGACGGATCGCCACCAGAGTACCGACGGCCGCAATCACGCCGATGCAGAAAATCGACACGAACGAATAGGTCGCCGCGCCGAGCCCGCCACCGGCCAGCGCCTCGGGACTCAGACGCGCCATCATCAGGGTGTCGGTGAGGACCATCAGCATGTGCGCCAACTGCGAGGCAATCAGCGGCCCCGCCAGCCGCAGGATGGCCCAGAGTTCAGTACGTGCTGGATGTTGCATGGTCATCACGCTCGATTATCAAAGGAAACAGGAAAGCGTCGATTCTCGGCGCTCTGGGGGGATTGCACAAAGGGATAAAAAGGATGGATGGCATGATTCAAACTCATGCTGGAGAGTTTCTGCTAGGGTGGCCAGAAACCTGTGTAGGAGCTTTCCCAATGTCACGTCGTCTTCCTCCCTTGTATGCCCTGCGCGCATTCGAAGCGGCGGCGCGACACAGCTCGTTTACCCGTGCGGCCGAAGAGCTGTCGATTACCCAAAGTGCGGTCAGCCGGCATATTCGTACGCTCGAAGAACATTTTGCCTGCCGCCTGTTTCATCGCAGCGGCCGCAACCTGCAACTGACCGAGTCGGCGCGGTTACTGTTGCCGGGCATTCGCGAAGGCTTCACCGCGCTAGAGCGCGCCTGCAACACCCTGCGCGCCGAAGACGACATCCTGCGCATGAAAGCCCCGTCGACCCTGACCATGCGTTGGTTGCTGGCGCGCCTCAGCCGCTTTCGCCACCTGCAACCAGGCAACGAGGTGCAACTGACCAGTGCGTGGATGGACGTCGATTCCGTGGATTTCAACGACGAGCCGTTCGACTGTGCAGTGCTGTTGAGTAACGGCCATTTCCCTCCGGACTGGGAGGCGAGTTACCTGTTCCCTGAGGAATTGATCCCGGTCGGTGCGCCCAACCTGCTTAACGACCAACCCTGGGATGTCGAGCGCCTGACCAACACCGAGTTGCTGCACCCCACGCCTGACCGCCGCGACTGGCGCAACTGGCTGGAGCGCATGGGCCTGGCCGAACAGGTGTCGCTCAAGGGCGGGCAGGTGTTCGATACCCTGGAACTGGGCATGATCGCCGCCGCGCGAGGCTATGGCGTGTCCATGGGCGATCTGCTGATGGTCGCGGAGGACGTGGCTCAGGGACGCCTGAGTTTGCCGTGGCCGACCGCCGTCGCCAGCGGTGAGTGTTATTACCTGGTCTGGCCGAAAACCCGGCCTGGCGGTGAGCGCATGCGCCGGCTCAGCGACTTTCTGCAAAACGAAGTCCGATCCATGGAATTACCAGACGTCATGCACCTGAGTTGAAACGATGTCTCCGGTTTAAAACGTAAAGGATGTCTGCGGTTTCTACCCTTATCGCCGTCCCCTGTGGGAGCGAGACTGCTCGCGATGGGGGCGACGCGGTGTCGGCACTCACTGCGTCGCCGGCCGATACTGCAACGCTTCCGCCAAATGCTCACGGTTGATCGCATCAACCTGTTCCAGATCCGCCAGCGTCCGCGCCACCTTGAGCAATCGATGTGCCGAGCGCAGTGACAGGGTCAGTCGTTCACAGGCGGATTCGAGCCAGTGCTCATCGGCTGGGG
>NZ_AKJL01000237.1 GCF_000282355.1 Pseudomonas sp. GM49 | reverse complement strand
CAAATTGCTTGGGTGTTATATGGTCAAGCCTCACGGGCAATTAGTATTGGTTAGCTCAACGCCTCACAGCGCTTACACACCCAACCTATCAACGTCGTAGTCTTCGACGGCCCTTCAGGGGACTCAAGGTCCCAGTGAGATCTCATCTTGAGGCAAGTTTCCCGCTTAGATGCTTTCAGCGGTTATCTTTTCCGAACATAGCTACCCGGCAATGCCACTGGCGTGACAACCGGAACACCAGAGGTTCGTCCACTCCGGTCCTCTCGTACTAGGAGCAGCCCCTCTCAAATCTCAAACGTCCACGGCAGATAGGGACCGAACTGTCTCACGACGTTCTAAACCCAGCTCGCGTACCACTTTAAATGGCGAACAGCCATACCCTTGGGACCGGCTTCAGCCCCAGGATGTGATGAGCCGACATCGAGGTGCCAAACACCGCCGTCGATATGAACTCTTGGGCGGTATCAGCCTGTTATCCCCGGAGTACCTTTTATCCGTTGAGCGATGGCCCTTCCATACAGAACCACCGGATCACTAAGACCTACTTTCGTACCTGCTCGACGTGTCTGTCTCGCAGTCAAGCGCGCTTTTGCCTTTATACTCTACGACCGATTTCCGACCGGTCTGAGCGCACCTTCGTACTCCTCCGTTACTCTTTAGGAGGAGACCGCCCCAGTCAAACTACCCACCATACACTGTCCTCGATCCGGATAACGGACCTGAGTTAGAACCTCAAAGTTGCCAGGGTGGTATTTCAAGGATGGCTCCACGCGAACTGGCGTCCACGCTTCAAAGCCTCCCACCTATCCTACACAAGCAAATTCAAAGTCCAGTGCAAAGCTATAGTAAAGGTTCACGGGGTCTTTCCGTCTAGCCGCGGATACACTGCATCTTCACAGCGATTTCAATTTCACTGAGTCTCGGGTGGAGACAGCGCCGCCATCGTTACGCCATTCGTGCAGGTCGGAACTTACCCGACAAGGAATTTCGCTACCTTAGGACCGTTATAGTTACGGCCGCCGTTTACCGGGGCTTCGATCAAGAGCTTCGCGTTAGCTAACCCCATCAATTAACCTTCCGGCACCGGGCAGGCGTCACACCCTATACGTCCACTTTCGTGTTTGCAGAGTGCTGTGTTTTTAATAAACAGTCGCAGCGGCCTGGTATCTTCGACCGGCGTGGGCTTACG
>NZ_AKJL01000236.1 GCF_000282355.1 Pseudomonas sp. GM49 | reverse complement strand
AGCCGCCTCGAAGTTGTGCAGCGCCGCTTCCAGCAAAGTGGATTTGCTCACACGGGTGGCGCCGTTATCGATGACAAGGGCAATCGGGGCCGGCACTTCAAGTTCGATGCTCAGATCCCTGGCTTTTTCGGCGGTATTGAATCTGGACTGCAATAACGGGTCGAGCAGCGGTTCGGCGAAGGCATCGATGTCCTGTTGCAAGTTCCCCAGGGTCTTGTCCAGTACGCCTTGCAGGCGCCAGCGCTCATCGATCAGTTGCTTGAGGTATTGGCGGTCCATTTCCCGTGCGCGTCCATACCATTCGGGTATCGGGGACTGGAGGGTTTCAAGGGTTTTCAACTTCGCTGGCGAGGTATTTTTGATAGCGTCCGGTATCACGCCCAGCACGCGCTGGTAATGAATGCCGGTGTTATCGGCGGGAGATGTTTCGGCGGGTTCCATCGAGTTGCTTCCATGCAAGTCAGGCATCGGTCGATCACTTCAGACAAGAAAAAGAACCAACAGCTTATTCCCCAGCGCTTGAAACAAAAGTCCAAATATCTGTTTGGCGAGCACCGCGAAAGCGTCCGGACGGATCGAAAATCAAGTCGCCTTCAATACATAAATACCGCCCGATAATCCGCCATCGTGCCTGTGCATGAGCGGTCGTGTTTTTTCCGCCAAAGAGACTAATATTCGATCCGCTGTCCCCGATTCATGCTCAGGTAACCGCCATGCGTCTTTCCGAATTCATCGTGCTACACGTTGATCGCATCGTCGATGAGTGGGAGCAGTTCGCCACATCCATCACCCCGGCTGCCGAGTCCATGGACAGCGTCGCCTTGCGTGACCATGCCCGGTCGATACTGCTGGCCGCAGCCCGGGACATGTGCAAGCCCCAGTCACCCGCCGAACAAGCGGCCAAGGCGCGCGGCGAAGGCCCGGAGAAAACCCCGAGCCTCGACGAGGCCGGTGCCAGCCATGGCGAGTTGCGCCATACCGTGGGTTTTGATCTGGTGCAGATGACCAGTGAATTCCGTCATTTGCGCGCCTGCGTCATCCGCCTGTGGGTCAACAGCCTGCAATCGCCTGACCTGGCCTACTTCCAGGACATGATCCGTTTCAACGAAGCCATCGACGAGGCCCAGGCCGAATCCACCGCTGCCTATGCCGAAATGGTCAACCGCTCCCGGGACATTTTCCTCGCGATCCTCGGTCATGACCTGCGCGCTCCCCTGCAGGCGGTGAGCATGTCCACCGAAATTCTGCTGCGCAAAGCCGCGCTCGAAGGTGATGCGCTCAGGTGCGCGATCAATATCCAGCACAGTACCGGGCACCTCGCGGTGATGGTCAGCGATTTGCTGGAACTGGTGCGCAGCCGCCTGGGCAAGCACCTGCCGATCGAACCGGCGCCCATGGACCTGGCCGAAGCGGTGCACGAAGCGATTGCGCGGGCCTGTGCCGGTCAACCGGAGTGCGATCCGACCCTGACAGTACAGGGTGACACCCACGGTACCTGGGACCCACGCAGGCTCGATCAGATGCTGCAAAACCTGATCGGCAATGCCTTGCAGCATGGCTCGAGCAAACGTGAAGTGACCTTGACCCTCAAGGGCGAGGCCGACAGCGTTCGGCTGACGGTGCACAACGACGGCATCCCGATTCCCGTCGACGCGATCCCGACGATTTTCGACCCGCTGGTGCGCAGCGCCAGCGAAGAACTCGGCGAGCCCACTACGAGCCTCGGATTGGGGCTGTTTATCGTCAAGGAAGTGGTCGACGCCCATCGGGGAACGATTGAAGTCAGCTCCAATGAGAGCGATGGCACGACGTTTACCGTGGTGTTGCCGAGGAAGATGTAATGCCGTAATACCGCGTTATCGTTCATCGCGAGCAAGCTCGCTCCCACAGGGGACTTTCATCACGACACAAACCAATGTGGGAGCGAGTTTGCTCCGGGCGGCGTTCCGACGATGGCGTCCGAACAGGCAGCAAAGAAATACCTGAACGACTACTCCACCAACAACCGCCCCAATCGCTGCTTGAGCATGCGGTTCTCGGCCCGCAGTTGCTGCACTTCTTCGAGCAGGTCCAGCGCCAGGGCGACGCCTTCCCATTCCAGGTCAAGGTCGCGCTGCAGCTTGGCCGCACGCTTGGCCAGGGTCAGCTCGTAGTCGTTGAAAACCCAGTCCTTGGGCTGAGCACCCTGAGGTTCAAGGATGCCGTGTTCGACGATTTCGATCACGTAGGCGTCCGAAAGCTCGGTCGCCTCACAGAATTCTGCCATGTCCAGTTGAACGATCAGGGGACTGCTCATTGTCAGTGACTCCTTGGTTCTATGGGATCAAAAATGCTCACGCGGATCGAACGCGGCTTTTTTCGCCAGCTCCTGCCACAGGGCCTTGATGTCATCGTCGGATTTCTTCGGCATCACGGCCTTCAGTTGCACGAACAGGTAACCGCGCTCACCGGCCTTGTTCATCAGGCCATGGCCCTTGGCGCGCATACGCTGGCCGTTCTGGCTGCCAGCCGGCACCTTGAGGTTGATCTTGCCGGTCAGGGTCGGCACGGCGACTTCAGCGCCCAGCGCCAGCTCCCACGGTGCCAGTGGCAAGGTGATGATCAGGTTCTCGCCTTCGACGTCGAATTTCGGGTGCGGCGCAAAACGGATCGTCAGGTACAGGTCGCCATTGGCGCCGCCACCCACGCCCGGAGCGCCCTGCCCCTTGAGGCGAATGCGCTCGCCGTCGCTCACACCGGCGGGGATCTTCACGTTCAGGCTCTTGCTGGTGTTGCTCACATGCTGGCCGGCCGCGTTGTACTGCGGCACCTGGAAGGTGACCTTCTTCGACTCGGTCGACAGTGTTTCTTCGAGAAAAACCCCAAGTTCCATTTCCACGTCCTGTCCTCGACGTCCGGTACTGCGACGCGACTGTCCACCACCAAAGCCTGGCCCACGGTTGCCGAAGATCGAACTGAAAAAGTCCGAGAAATCGCCCGTGTCCTGACCGCCACCACCGAAACCGCCACGGCTTTGCCAGCCTGGTGGTCCCTGGAACGGCTGGCCGTGCTGGCCATAGCGGCGCAACTCATCGTATTCGGCGCGTTTATCGGCGCTTTTCAGCGCTTCATAGGCTTCCGAAGCGTCCTTGAATTTGGCCTCGGCATCCTTTTCCTTGCTGACATCGGGGTGGTATTTGCGCGCCAGCTTGCGATAGGCGGCCTTGATCGCCTTATCGTCTGCGGTCGGCTCCACACCGAGAATCTTGTAATAGTCTTTGAAGTCCATCGCGGGAATCACCATCCGTTATCAAATCGCGCCACGGGCCACAGCATGCGCTTGTTTGCAGCCATTGGTTTGACCGATCTCAAGTTTGTGACCGGGCGGCGCGGCAGAAGTTTATCGGCAGCAGGCGGGGCTTCTTGCGAGCACTCCCGCGGCTGTCCGGTTGATGCAGGGTAGTTTGGGGGGGATGCCCCATCTTTCAAGGCATTGTTTGCGAAGAATTAGCAGATAACCGGCCTTCGAATCTGGCGCGCTCTGACATACACTGCGCGGCCGTTTTTTAACCGGAACCTGAAAGACATGAACAACGCATCTCCAGCCCGTGCCTTGGGTATCGACTTTGGCACGTCCAACTCCACTGTCGGCTGGCTGCGCCCCGGCGTGGAAACGCTGATCGCGCTGGAGGACGACAAGATCACCCTGCCGTCGGTGGTCTTCTTCAATATCGAAGAACGTCGCCCGGTGTACGGCCGGCTGGCGCTGCACGAGTATCTGGAAGGTTATGAAGGCCGCCTGATGCGCTCGCTCAAGAGCCTGCTGGGTTCCAAGCTGATCAAGCACGACACCAGCGTCCTCGGCACGGCGATGCCGTTCAAGGACCTGCTCGGGCTGTTCATTGGCCAGCTCAAGAGCCGTGCCGAAGCGTCCGCCGGTCGGGAATTCGAAGAAGTGGTGCTGGGCCGCCCGGTGTTTTTTGTCGACGATGACCCGATGGCCGACAAGGAAGCCGAAGACACTCTGGTAGACGTGGCGCGCAAGATCGGTTTCAAGGAAGTCTCGTTCCAGTACGAGCCGATTGCCGCCGCGTTCGACTACGAGTCGACCATCGAGAAAGAAGAGCTTGTCCTGATTGTGGACATCGGCGGTGGTACCTCCGACTTCTCCCTGGTGCGCCTGTCGCCGGAGCGTCGGGGTGTGGATAACCGCCACGAGGATATCCTCGCCACCGGCGGTGTGCACATTGGCGGAACCGACTTCGACAAACAGCTCAGCCTGCAAGGCCTGATGCCGCTGTTCGGCTACGGCAGCCGCATGAAGAGCGGCGCCTACATGCCGACCAGTCACCACATGAACCTGGCGACCTGGCACACCATCAACTCGGTGTACTCGCAGAAATCGCAACTGGCCCTGGGCAGCATGCGCTACGACATCGAAGACACCGGCGGCATCGATCGCCTGTTCAAGCTGATCGAACAGCGCGCCGGGCACTGGCTGGCCATGGAAGTGGAAGAAACCAAGATCCAGCTGACCCACGCCGACAATCGCCACGTGCCACTGGACCGCATTGAAGCGGGCCTGAGCGTGGACCTGAGCCGTGCGCTGTTCGAGTCAGCCATCGACAGCCTGCTGGAGCGCGTACGCAACAGCGTCACCCAACTGCTGGCAGACGCCGATGTGCGGGTCGACCAGGTCGATACGGTGTTCTTCACCGGCGGTTCGAGCGGCATTCCGGCGCTGCGCAACAGCGTCTCGGCGATGCTGCCGAAGGCGCGGCATGTGGAAGGGAATATCTTTGGCAGTATCGGTAGCGGTCTGGCGATCGAGGCTGCGAAACGCTACGGGTCGATGGACTGATCCGGAACTCTGTGGCGAGGGGGCTTGCCCCCGTTCGGTTGCGTAGCAACCGCAGTCAGTTTGAATCAACAAATCTGACGGTACGCGGTGTCTGATTTCGGGGCTGCTTCGCAGCCCAACGGGGGCAAGCCCCCTCGCCACAATCAGATCAGCAGCAGATCAAACCATCCCCACCTGCTTCAACTCGCTCTTCAGATACGCGTAGTAAATCGGCCCCGCCACCACCCCCGGCAGGCCGAACGCGGCCTCGAACACCAGCATCGCCAGCAGCAACTCCCACGACTTGGCACTGATCTGCCCGCCGACGATGCGCGCGTTGAGGAAGTATTCCAGCTTGTGGATAAAAATCAGGTAACCCAGCGCCGCGACGGCGACCCAGATCGACAACGACAAACCGACGATAGTGATCAGGGTGTTCGACATCAGGTTGCCGATCACCGGCAGCAGGCCGAGCAGGAACGTCAGCACGATCAGGGTTTTGGTCAGCGGCAGCTTGATACCGAACAGCGGCAGGATCACCGCCAGGAAAATCCCGGTGAAGAAGGTGTTGAGCAGGGAAATCTTGATCTGGGCGAACACGATGTTGCGAAACGCCTGGACCAGCAGGTGCAGACGTTCGAACAGGGCGGCAGCCAGAGGTTTGCGCTTGGTCAGGTCCGGCACGCGCTGCAAGGCAATGATCGCGCCCAGCACCATGCCGATCAGCAAGGTCACGAACATGTGCGCCGCGTCCTTGCCCACCAGTTGCAACTCGCTGAGGTGCTTGCTGACCCATTCGCCAATCGCCACGCGAAATTCAGCGGCACTGGCCGGTAGATAGGCGTCGATGAACGGCGGCAGTTGCCCGCGCGCGCGGTCGACCACCCCCATGAACTTGTCGAGGGAAGCGCCGGGGTTTTCAGCCTCGTGCAGCAGGAAGCTGAAGGCACCGGCAAAGATCAGCGACAGCACGCTGACAATCAGAGTCCCCAGCAATGCCACTGCCAGCCAGCGAGCACGCCGGCCTTCGATCAGCCGTTGCAGTTGCGGGGTGAGCATGTTGACCAGCTCGAACACCAGCAACCCGGCGAGCAGGCTGGGCAGCAACCGCAGCGGCAGGACCAGCAGCAGCCCGCCAAAAATGATGACCCAGCTGATGACCAGCAAAATTTGACGCTGAGAAAACGTTGGCATACAGCCTCAAAAACGAACGGCATAAAAAGGATTGGCAGTCTGCCAGCGATCCGGGGCGAGCACTAGGGATTGTGTGGATCGACCTTGGTCGGGGGCAGCTCAAGCGACTCGGCGCCCTTGTCGGCCTCTTCGCGGGCAAGCCCGCTCCCACAGGGATCCTGGATGCCTGCGCAATTTTTGTTCAGCACATAAACCATGTGGGAGCAGGCTTGCCCGCGAAGAGGGCGGCACATTCATCACAAGCGTCCAGGTTTATTTTTTCTTCAGGCATTCACTCATGAACGCCTTGCGCTCATCACCCTTGAGGGCTTTGGTGGCGGCGTCGGCGTTGCAGGTTTTCATTTTCTCTTGCTGCGGCGTCAAGGCCTTGCCGGCATCGTTTGCCGCCGGTGCGGCCTTCAGACAAGTGCTCATGAAGGCTTTGCGCTCGTCGCCCTTGAGGCTTTTGGCCGTGGCGTCGGCGTTGCAGGTAGTCATCTTTTCCTGTTGGGCAGTGGCAGCGAAACCCTGGGAACAGAGCAGCAAACCGATCATCAACAAAGGGGCACGCAACATCTTCATGGAGTTTTCTCCTGGTCGCCACACCGAGGGGCGCGGCCTTGTACTGGAGTGTAGACAACCCCTGTTACACCTTCCTGTTCTCCAGATGGCTGCGCCGATACTGCTCCGGTGTACACCCGGCCTGGCGCTGGAACATCGCGATAAACGCCGAGCCGGTGCTGTAGCCCATGTCGAAGGCGATTTCCTGAATGCTGCGCTGGCTATCCAGTGCTTCGATCGCTGCCAGAAAGCGCAGGCGCTGGCGCCACTCACCGAAACTCATGCCCAGCTCCCGCACAAACTGCCGCGCCAGGGTGCGCTCGCTGACATGGATGCGGGCGGCCCATTCCGCCAGCGGCCGGTTATCCCCCGGATCGGCCTGCAACGCTTCCAGAATCCCCAGCAATCCGGGGCTGCTGGCGTAGGGCAGGTAGCACTCGTGCACCGGGGCCTGTTGCAGTTGATCCACCAATACCTGGGCCAGGCGCTGGTCGGCGGCCTGCTCGGGAATTTGCACGTCCCGGGCGGCGAAGTCCTTGAGGATCGCCTTGAGGATGTCGCTGATGGCCAGGGTACAGGCTCGCGACGGCAGATCGGCGCACACCTTGGGCGCCAGGCACACGGCGCGGTAGTTGACCGGTTGGTGGCTATAGAAACTGTGCTCGATCTGTGGCGGTACCCAAACCGCGTATTGCGGTGGCGACATGAAGCGGCTGCCCTCGACGTCCATGTGCAGCACGCCGTGGGCTGCATATTCCAGCGTCCCCCAGGGATGTCGATGGGGGGCCGCGTATTCGTGGGCGTCGAAATCGGCGTAGCGGAAATACACCGCAGACGGCAGTTCGCTGAAATCCAGCAGGTCGATGTGTTTATTGCTCATGCTGTCTGTCATCAGGGGCGGGTTGTCCGGATCGAAGTATAGGCTTGCATCCAGACAAGCGGATAATTGCACTTCATTAACGTTCTGGTTTTTTCCGATGCAATACGCTTATCCCTTGCTGGCCATTTTCATCTGGGCCGGCAACACCGTGATCACCAAAATGTCGGCCGGGGCGATTTTCCCCGCCGAGATCGGTTTCTACCGCTGGCTGCTGGCCGGATTGCTGTTCACGCCCTTCATGCTCAAACCGGTGCTCGCCCATTGGCCGCTGATCCGCCCGAAACTGGGCAAGATCTTTGTCCTCGGGGTACTGGGCATGGCCGTTTATCAAAGCCTGGCGTACTTCGCCGCTAGCCTGACCTCGGCCACCAACATGGGCATCATCCTGTCGCTGATGCCGCTGATGTCGCTCGCCATGGCGATCATCAGCCTCGGCCAGCGCCTGACCATGGGTGCCCTGGCCGGTGCGGTGCTGTCGTTCGCCGGTGTCCTGGTGGTGGTGTCGTCCGGCAGCCTTGGTTCATTACTGGAACACGGGGTCAACCTGGGCGACGCGATGATGCTGGTCGCCACTCTGGCCTACGCGGTCTACAGCACTCTGTTGAAAAAATGGCAGCTGAAACTGCCGCCGCTGGTGCTCCTGTATTTGCAGGTGCTGGTGGCCGTGGTGGTGCTGTTTCCGCTGTTCCTCGCCTCACCGAAAGTCGGCCCGACCCTGCAGAACATTCCGCTGGTGCTGTACGCCTGCCTGCTGGCTTCGATGGTCGCGCCGCTGGCGTGGATGCAGGCCGTGGTGCGTTTGGGGCCGAGCCGTACCACGCAGTTTTTCAATTTGCTGCCGTTGATCACCGCATTGATTGCAGCGGTGGTGTTGCATGAGCAGTTGGCGATGTATCACTTGGTAGGTGGTGTGTTGACGCTGGGTGGGGTGATTGTTTCCGAGCGTTGGACGACGGTGTTGGGCCGTAAGGTCCGCGTTGCCTGATCCGGCGCCATCGCGAGCAAGCCCGCTCCCACATTTGGAATGCATTCCCATGTGGGAGCGGGCTTGCCCGCGATGAACGATAACGCGGTCTAAAGCCCAGCCGTGCTTAGCCGCGCCGCATGCTCGACAAACAACCGGATCGGCTCGGCCCCCCTGCCGACCAGCCCCAGCGACTGATTGACGATATCGAAGTGATCCAGCGGATACTCATCGCCAATCACCGTCCCCAGGTGCGAGCTGTAGCGCCCGACCATGCCGTCGCAGTGCCCGGCTTCGCGGACGAAGGTCTTGGCGAACAGTCGGCAACTGCGGTTGGTGCCGTCCAGCAGATTGCGCCCGCGATCGGTAATGCCCGGCTGCAAGGTGCCGGACCAGGAGTAGTAGCGCACGCCGTTGACCTCTTCCGGTCCGTGACCGCCCCAGATTTCGGGCAAGCCCTGTGGATAACGCCGGTTGAACAGCGCCACGCCCGCGCTGGTGAGGGAGTGATGGGACGCATGGATATCCACCGGCAGCTTCGGTCCGCGGTAACCGGTATCCAGCAACCCCATCAGCGCGCCGACCATCCGCAGCAAAAAGCAGATCAGACGACCACGGACGCTGTCATGGGGATAATGCTTGTGCAGGTAATCGGCAAGCTCAGAACCATGATTCGGCCCCGCCACCGAGGTCACCGATGCCACGAGATCCGGACGCTTGGCGGCGGCGTAGCGGGCGGTCAATGATCCTTGACTGTGGCCGATCAGGTTGACCTTGTCGGCGCCGGTTTCCTGCAGGATTTCGTCGATGCGTGCCAGCAATTGCTCGCCGCGCACTTCGTTCGAATTAAGCGGCGAGACCTGCACGGCAAACACCACCGCACCACCATGGCGCAACACCTCGACGATCCCGTACCAGTACGGATAAAGCACCAGGCGGATGAACCCGAGCATTCCCGGGACCAACACCAGCGGGTAGCGCGGGGCAGAACCTTGCGACATGGGCGGACATCCTGGTGGTCGGGCGGTGACGCAAGGCGGGAGGCAAGACATCCGCCAAGCATCGCCAGCGAAGATGACAACTCAACGACAAGTCTATGTCATCCGCCCTACTTCAACCCCGCCACGCCCGCCACGATCAGCCCGACCGAGACCAGTTTGATCACGCTCAGGCTTTCACCCAGCAGCGCGAAACCGAGAAACACCGTGCCCAGCGAACCGATGGCGGTCCAGATCGGGTAGGCGATGCTCACCGGCAACTCGCGCATGGCCAGGGTCAGGAAGTAGATCCCGCCCACAGCGGCCACTACAGTGATCAGCGAAGGCCAGAGCCGGGTGAAGCCCTCGGCGTATTTCATGCCCATGGCGAAGGTGACTTCGAACCCCGCGGCGATCAGCAGAAACAGCCAGGCCATCTAGAACTCCCCGGCCAGCGCCAACAAGCGCCGCTCAGCCTCGGCGGCAGAGAGTTCAAAGGTCCGCTCGGCGGACTCTTCGCCCTCGGCAGCCACCACGGTGACGTCCGTGATGCCGATGAATCCGAGCACCGTGCGCAGTAGCGTGTCTGCATGGTTCATGGCTTCCAGCTCACCTCCCGGGCCAAAACCGAAGCCGCCACGGCTGGTGATGATCAGGGCTTTTTTTCCCTGCACCAACGGTTGGTACTGGGCCACGCCGTTGTCCAGGGTGTGATCAAAGGTCACCCCGACGCGCACGATCTGATCGATCCAGGCCTTGAGCCCGCTCGGTACGCTGAAGTTGTGCATCGGCATGGAGATCAGCAACACATCGTGGCCAAGCAGTTCGCCGACCAGTTCGTCGCTGAGCGCCAGATCGGCCTGCATCGACAGTGGCCGAGCGGCGGGCTCGGGGTAAAACGCGGCGGCCACGAATGCCTCGTTGACCGGCGGTATCAGCGCCCGCCCGACTTCGCGTCGGGTCAGTTGCGCGTGTGGATGACGGGCCTGCCAGGCCGTCAGAAACACTTCGGCCAAACGGCGCGAATGCGAGCGATCACCACGGGGGCTGGCATGAACGGCAAGAATTTTACTCATCTGAATCTCCTCAAGGACTAAACTCAAACGGCTTGTGGCTTGCAGCTTGAGGCTCGTAGCTGCGCCTCTTCAAATGAGCAAAAATCAGTCTGGATGAATCTATTTCACCCATGGAGTATTCAATGTTTGCCTCGTTGCCGTTGACCGCCCTGCGGGCCTTTGAATCCGCCTCACGCCTGTTGAGCTTCAAGGCTGCCGCCGAGGAACTGTCCGTCACCCCGACGGCGGTGTCCCATCAGATTCGCTCCCTGGAGAGCTGGCTCGGCGTGCCGTTGTTCGAGCGCCTGCCACGCCAGGTGCGCCTGACCGAATGCGGCGAACGGCTGTTCCAGAGCCTGCACGGGGCTTTTCTGGAAGTCGCGCAAAGTGTCGATACCCTGCGCCCGCAACGCAGCAGCGCCAACCTGACGGTCTCCACCACCGCTGCCTTCGCCGCCCTGTGGCTGGTGCCACGGCTGGGACGTTTCTACGCCCGACACCCGAACATCAACGTGCGCCTCGATACCCACTGCGAAGTCATCGATCTGCATCAGGACGCCAGTGTCGATCTGGTGCTGCGTTACAGCCTCGACGATTACCCCAACCTGTATGGCCAGTGCCTGTTCGATGAGTCCTTCGGTGTCTACGGCTCGCCCGAACAAGTGGCCTTGGCGTCGAGTCGCACCCCGACGCTGATCAGCGTGCGCTGGCACAATTCCAAACTCTATGCCCACGGCTGGGAGGCCTGGTGCGCTCGCTCCGGCGAAACCTGGCTGAGCGGCAGGCCCGCCGTGCGCGAATACGACGAAGAGCATTACGCCCTGCAAGCGGCGATTGCCGGGCAAGGCCTGGTGTTGGCAAGCAATATTCTGGTGTCGGAAAGCGTAGCCAGTGGTCTGTTGTTGCCGTACCGGGGGGAAATCCAGGTCGATGGCGCCGGCTATAGCGCACTGTGCGTGCCGGGACGCGAACGTCATCCACCGGTTCGGGCGTTTTTTGCGTGGCTGCGTGACGAGGCATTGTTGTCCGGGCATACGGTGCGCGGATCAGCGATCAGTTTTTGACGGTCTTGGGCACCTTGCCCGCCTTCATTTGCTCCAGCAACGGCGCGCACTGGTTCGCCTCACCGCCGCTTGGCGCCACCAGCGCCAGCAACCCTGCCGCCGGTGCGGCGATTACGCCCAGCGCCACCATCCCGGCTCCGCGCAGCATCAACGGCACGGCCTTGACCCCGGCATCGGGTTTGATGAACTTGCCGCGCACATACAGTGGCGAGCGCAATGAAATCAGGCGCCAGCCCTTGGATTCCGGGGTGATGGTCAGGTCCAGCTGTTCAGTCGCCATGTTCGCGGTGCCGTCGATGTAGACGACGGCGTTCTCGGTGTCGAACACAAACAAGCGGGTACTCGCCAGGCCAGACTGGATACCGAAGTCGGCGGCCGCGCAGTTGATCTTCACTTCCTTGTCGCCAAAGATCTTGCCGACCACATAGTTGCCGACGTTCAGCCCCGCCAGCTCCATCAATTCGCGACTGATGGCGCCATCATTGATCAGCATTTTCAGATTGCCATTAGCACTGCCTAGCAGCTTGGCCACCGAATTGCCCCGTCCGTTGATATCAGCATCGCCGTTGAGTTCGCCGAAACTGGTTTTCATCGGTTCAAAGCCAGGAAACAACTGCTTGAGCTTGAAGCCTCGCGCAGTGAGCCTGGCCTGGCCTTCCAGTGGATCGGTGTGGCCGTTCAGGCGAATTTGCGCATCCAGTTTGCCGCCCGCCACGCCGAAGCGCAGCGGCTCGAGGCTGAGCACGCCATCGGTGAGCACCAGATGGGTATAGAGGTCGTTGAATGGCAGTTTTTCACTGTGCATGATGCGTTTGCCGGTGAACTCGACATCGGCGTCCATGTCGCGCCAGCGATCGGTCTTGAACTCTTCGACCGGCAGCACTTTGTCCGCCGGTTGTTTACTGTCGCCGCCACGGGCCTTCTGTTTGGCGTTGGAGTCGGCGCCGATCAACGGGGCCAGGTCAGCGAACAGCAATTGATTGGACAGCAGCGAGCCGCTGAGTTTTGGCCGTGGCTGGCTGGCCACGTAAGTCAGATTGCCATGGATGTCACTTTCGCCGATCTGGCCGTTGAACTCTTCATAGCGGAACACCGCGCCTCCCGTCTCGTGCAGCTTGGCGATCAGGTGGCCGTCGGTGGCATAGGGCGGCGTGTCCGGCAGGGTCACGCCGGTCAGCGGGTAGAGGTTGCCCAGGCTGGTGCCGGCCAGTTTCAGGCGCAGGTCCAGGGCGCCGAGATTCAGCGGATCGGTCAGGGTGCCGGCCAGTTCGATGCTGGAATCGGCGATCTTCACCTGTGCCTGAAGCGGAAACGGCCGCGCCGCGTCCTGCAGCGCCAATAGCCCGCCAATCTTGCCCTGGCCCGCGAGTTTCTGGCCGTGGTACTCGCCGTTGACCTTGAGGGCGAACGCATAATCCTGGGGTGACGAACCCTTTTCCTGCGCGGCTTTCGCCGCTTTGTCGCCGACGATATCGCTGAACGGAACCGGTTTGCCCAATGGATCGATCAGTACGTCGAGTTGAGTCTTCAGGTTCTGGTCGTCGAGGGTGACGCGGCCCTTGTCGAAGCCGATCGCGCCGATATCCACCACCCAGCTGGAAGGCTCGGCGTTCGGGTCTTTGGGGTCGAATTTGAACGTCCAGTTGGCGCGCCCGTCAGCCAGGCGTTGCAGCTGGGCATTCGGCTCGGTGAGATCGATACGCGGGATCACCACCCGCTGCGCCAGCAAGGCCAAGGGTGAAATACGCAATTCGACACGCTTGAGGGTGACCATCTGCGGTTGTTTTGACCAGTCCGGATTGCCCAGGCTGAGGTCCTCGGCCACCACGTGAGGCCACGGCACCCAGGCGCGCCAGCCGCTTTCATCGGGCTCGGGCTGCCAGACCACCGACAGATTGCCGTTGATGGCAAAAGCGCGGTGCAGTTCTTCGGAAACTTTGGCGTTGAGTGGCGGTTTGATCCGGTTCCAGTCGAAGAACACGATGATCAGCACCAGCACCAACAACAAGGTAAGGAAGGTGGAAAGGGTCCAGACAAACGTTTTTTGAGTGCGCGTCATTGCACAGGGCTCCTGATACGACTGAGCGCCCCGACTGCGACGCACAGGTGAAACGGCGAGCCGGAAGCGGCCCGTCATGAAATCTACGACTGATAAAAACCCGGCAGGTTTAATCGAAAGACCGATTTCGCCGAATCCACCCAGTCCAATACTGACCGACCAGTCGACCAGCGTTACCGCCCCCCGCACTTTTGCACGTCACGGATGGGTCGAAAATACCCACTTCAGTGCAAAACCGATCGCCGGAAATGCCCGTTCTAGAGCGCCTGCAGCAAACAATCAATTCCGTTGATTATTACCATTGCGTTTATGAACTTTCATATCGACTTATCGAGAGTAGCATTGCTCTCGTACCCACTTATTCGCACTCCCAAGGAGCAAAAATAATCATGAAACGCCAATTACTGCTTAGCCTTACCCTCTCGATGCTGGCCAGCACCGCATTTGCCCTGCCTGCCGCTGACCAGGCTACACCACAAGTGAAAGACAGCCGCTCGGTGTTCAGCCAGACCGTCGCCGCTGATGGTTCCGAGCGTACTCCACAAGGCCAGACCCTCGCCGAAGGCGGTAATGATCGCCTGAAAGAAAAAGGCCTGATCACTCAGGATGGCTCGGACCGCACTCCACAAGGCCAAACCCTGGCTGCTGACGGTTCGGATCGCACCCCACAAGGCCAGACCCTCGCTGCTGACGGTACCGATCGCACCCCACAGGGCCAGACCCTCGCCGCTGACGGTACCGATCGCACCCCACAGGGCCAGACCCTCGCTGCTGACGGTACCGATCGCACCCCACAAGGCCAGACCCTCGCTGCTGACGGTACCGATCGCACCCCACAGGGCCAGACCCTCGCCGCTGACGGTACCGATCGCACCCCACAGGGCCAGACCCTCGCTGCTGACGGTACCGATCGCACCCCACAAGGCCAGACCCTCGCTGAAGGCGGTTCGGATCGCACTCCACAAGGCCAGACCCTCGCTGAAGGCGGTGGTGACCGTGTAATCGAACGCAACAGCGCCGTGAGCTAAGCCCCATGGCCGCCTTGAAAAAAAGCCCAATCCCCGGATTGGGCTTTTGACTTTTCAGCGGTCTGCTTGATAGATGCCGCACTTCCCCGCGTGATCCCCCATACAGTCGTTCGACGCAGGCAAAGCCGATTTGCTAGAGTGCGCCGCGTCCCTGTCCAGAAAACGCCCTTGCGATGCTGCCCCGCGCCGAACAGAAACAACAAACCCGTAACGCCCTGATGGACGCTGCCCGGCGCCTGATGGATGGCGGCCGAGGATTCGGCAGCCTGAGCCTGCGTGAAGTAGCGAAAACCGCCGGGATCGTACCGACCGGTTTCTACCGTCATTTTGCCGATATGGATGAACTGGGCCTGGTGCTGGTCAGCGAAGTCGGCCAGACATTCCGCGAAACCATTCGCCTGGTGCGGCACAACGAATTCGTGATGGGCGGCATCATCGATGCCTCGGTGCGGATCTTTCTCGACGTGGTCAGCGCCAACCGTTCGCAGTTCCTGTTTCTCGCCCGCGAGCAGTACGGTGGCTCGCTGCCGGTGCGCAAGGCCATCGGCCGTTTGCGTGAAGACATCAGTTCGGACCTGGCGGCAGATTTGTCACTGATGCCGAAACTGCAGCATCTGGATATCGCCGACCTGAGCGTCATGGCCGATCTGATCGTCAAAAGCGTGTTCGCCACCCTGCCGGACATCATCGATCCGCCAGCCGAAGCCTTGCCTGAACACCTGACGCCCCAAGC
The DNA here is from genome assembly GCF_000282355.1 of Pseudomonas sp. GM49. Taxonomy (GTDB): domain Bacteria; phylum Pseudomonadota; class Gammaproteobacteria; order Pseudomonadales; family Pseudomonadaceae; genus Aquipseudomonas. The sequence continues at coordinate 5,170 of NZ_AKJL01000236.1, read as the reverse complement.
GAAAATCACCCAGCAACTGCGCTTCATCTTTATCGGCCTGAAGCATTGGCAAGGGCTTGGCAGTACCGAGTAATGCCAATTCCTCCAGGCTTAGCAGTGTGTCAGATACATACATATTGCATGTACTGCCGCCTTCGCGAGCAAGCCCGCTCCCACATTGAACCGCGCAGCTTCAACTTGGTGCGCAAATCAAAAACAACGCACCAACTTCAATCAAAAAATCTACTCCATCGATACCCGTCCCACGTCTCCGTCAGGCATTTCCTACGCATCGAGTCGATTGGCAAGCCCCTTGCTCTAGCCTGAGCATTGTCCATTGCTGGAAGCCTTCCGATGCTGGTGATTCATCGCAGAATCGACCCTCAACCCGTTTGGGCCGCCGAACTGCACCTGACGTTCGAAGCCCGCAGCAAAAGCCGTTTGCGCTGTTTCAGTGCCGAGGGCGAAGACGTCGGGTTGTTTTTGGAGCGCGGCCAGCCGCCATTGCATGATGGTGAATGCCTGCAGGCCGAAGACGGGCGAGTCGTGCGTGTCTGCGCCCGCCCCGAACAATTGCTGCACGTCACCTGCGCCAATGCCTTCGAACTGACCCGCGCGGCCTATCACCTGGGCAACCGCCATGTCGCCCTGCAAGTCGGCGACGGCTGGTTGCGCCTGCTCGACGATTACGTGCTCAAGGCCATGCTCGAGCAACTCGGTGCCCATGCCGAGAATATCGAGGCTCCGTTCCAGCCGGAACATGGCGCCTACGGTGGCGGCCATCATCATTCGCGCCACGGTGATGAAGACTTCAACTACGCGCCGAAACTGCATCAGTTCGGCGTACGCACATGAACCCGGCCTGGGCGCTGCTGCGCCTGGCCAGTCCGCAATTGCCGATTGGCGGCTACAGCTACTCCCAAGGGCTGGAGATGGCTGTGGATAACGGCCGGGTAAACGATCCCGCCAGCGCCCGACGCTGGATCAGCGATCAGATGCTGCTGAACCTGGCACGCTTCGAAGCACCCTTGCTGCTCGCCCATTGCGTGGCCGCCAGTGAGGACAACTGGAGCGAATTGCTACAACGCTGCGAGGAACACCGCGCCAGTCGCGAAACCCGCGAGCTGCATCAGGAGAGCCGACAGATGGGCTACTCGTTACAGCAATTGCTTAATGGCTTGCCGGAACTCGACATCCCCGCCCGCGCCTTCCTCGAGCAACGCAGCGAGCCACATCTGGCCCTGGGTTGGGCCTTGGCCGCCCGCGCCTGGCAGATCAGCCCACAGGACGCCCTGGCCGCGTGGCTCTGGAGCTGGCTGGAAAACCAGTTGGCGGTGCTGATGAAGACTTTGCCACTGGGTCAGCAAGCCGCCCAGCGCCTGACCAGCGAATTGTTGCCACTGCTTCAACAGGCGCAACAGAACGCCACCCGAATCGATCCCGATCACTACGGCAGCGCCGCTTTCGGCCTGTCCCTGGCGTGTATGGCCCACGAGCGCCAATACAGCCGTCTGTTCCGTTCCTAGGGCCTGTTATTTTGGAGAATCACATGAACACACAACCCCTGCGCGTCGGCATCGGCGGCCCGGTCGGCTCTGGCAAAACCGCCCTGACCCTGGCCCTGTGCCTGGCCCTGCGCGAGCGCTACAACCTGGCCGTGGTGACCAACGACATCTATACCCGCGAAGACGCCGACTTTCTGGTGCGCAACGAAGCCCTGGCGCCGGAACGCATCATTGGCGTGGAAACCGGCGGCTGCCCGCACACGGCCATCCGCGAAGACGCCTCGATCAACCTCGAAGCCGTGGACCAACTCAATCGACGTTTTCCGGGGCTGGACCTGATTCTCGTGGAGTCCGGTGGCGACAACCTCTCTGCAACCTTCAGCCCGGAACTGTCCGACCTGACGATCTACGTGATCGACGTCTCGGCCGGCGACAAGCTGCCACGCAAGGGTGGGCCGGGGATCTGCAAATCCGACCTGCTGGTAATCAACAAGATCGACCTGGCGCCACTGGTCGGTGCCTCGCTGGAGATGATGAACAGCGACACCCAGCGCATGCGCAACGGCAAGCCATTTGTCTTCAGCAACCAGAAAACCGGCCAGGGTCTGGAAGAGATCATCGCCTTCATCGAACGCCAGGGCTTGCTGACCGCGGCCTGATCACAACTTGAACAAGGAAGCTTATCCATGACACTCAAACGCATTCTCGGCGCCCTGGCCCTGCTGCTGACGCCAGCCCTCGCCTTCGCCCATCCGGGGCATGGCGACAATGGCTTGATCGCCGGTATCAGCCATCCGCTTGGCGGCATCGATCACTTGCTGGCGATGCTCGCGGTCGGCCTGTGGGCAGCGCAACAACAAGGTGCCGCACGCTGGGCACTGCCCTGCACCTTCGTTGGCACCCTGTTGATCGGCGGGATGCTGGGCTTTGAAGGAATGAACCTGGCTGCACTGGAGAGCGGGATTGCCGCTTCCGTGTTGGCTTTGGGGCTGGCGGTTGCTCTGGCAGTGCGTCCACCGCTGGTGATGGCGGTGGGTGCGACGGCGTTGTTTGCGCTGTTTCATGGCGTGGCCCATGGCCTGGAGCTGCCGGAAATGTCGAGTCCATGGACCTATGCTGCTGGTTTTGTCGCCGCGACGGCTGTGTTGCATGCGGCGGGTTATGCGCTGGTGCGGGTGTTGCCTCAGGCGGCGGCACCGTTGGTGCGACTGGCGGGCGCGGCTTCGGCGGTGACCGGGGCGTGGCTGCTGGCGGGCTAGTTCTCTAGCGCCTGAACCGGCCTCTTCGCGGGCAAGCCCGCTCCCACAGTGGTTTGCTGTATGGCATGGATTTCATTCACACCAGAAACCCTGTGGGAGCGGGCTTGCTCCGGGCGGCGTTCCGACGATGGCGGCCTGACAGACACCGCATCGCTCCGGCCGGCCTCTCTGCTAACATGTCGCGCAATCGCCCCTGCCGTGACGACGCCAGCCAATGCCGCCTGTTTCCCGCTCCGCCTCCCAGCCTGAATTGACCGCCCTGTTCGCCTCGGTGCAACAGCACTTCCTGAACGTCATCGTGCTGCTCTGGCAAGGCCCGGGCTGGAACGCCGACATGGCGTTGCCCTATGAGGCGCTGGATGCCGAACACCAACCGCTGCCACCGCAACGTTACCGGGCCATGGCCTGCGCGCGGCAGTTGTATCTGTTTGCCAGCCTGATCGGTCAGGTGCCGGACGCCGAAGAGCGTGCCGCCGCGTTGTTCCGCTCGTTGCAGCGGCACTTCCACGATGCCGAGCACGGCGGCTGGTTCTACAGCGTCGATGCACAAGGGGCGCCGCTGGATCAGCGCAAGGACCTCTACACCCACGCCTTCATCCTGTTCGCCTGCGCCCATTACTGGGACAAGGTCCGCGAGCCGCTGGTGGAGTCGGTACTCAATGCCTCGCTGGAAGTGCTCGCCCAGCGCTTCGCCACGGGCGACGGCCTGTACGAAGCCACCCTTGACCGCGACTGGGCATCGCTGGACAGCGGCCCCTTGCAAAACCCGCTGATGCACCTGGCCGAAGCATTTCTCGCCACATTGTCGGTGCGTGAAGACCTCGATGTGCAGCACGCGCTCATCGAGTTATGCACAGCCATGCACGTGCGTTTTATCGACCCGCAGCACGACGTGTTGATGGAAAAGCCGCTGGGGTCTGTGGATAACTGGTTTGAACCGGGGCATCAGTTCGAGTGGTATTACTTGCTTGAGTCATCCGCTCTGCTGCGTAGCTCGAAACTGCATGGTTCGCTGGAACGTGCTTTTGCCTTCACCGAGCAATTGGGCGTCGATCAACAGACCGGCGCGGTGCGGGCCATGCTCGACCTCGAACCGGGCGGCGGCGTTCGGGACGCCACGCAGCGTATCTGGGCCCAGGCCGAGTACCTGCGCGCCTTGACGCTGCGCCCGGACAGCGAAGCAGATGTACTGCGCCAGTTGCAGGCATTGCAGCAGCGCTCACTGCACGCAGGAGGCTGGTTTGAGTGCCGTGATGAGCACGGTGAAGTCAGCCGCCGCGACATGCCGTCGACCACGCCTTATCACCTGGCGACCTGTTATCGCGGGTTGGCGGAGTATCTCGGCTGACTGTTGCCTGCTCGCGATTGACCTCAAAGAGGTCACCTACCTGTCACTCAGTCCACTTGCGATCCCCGGTAAAGCTGATGGTCAGCCATCGTGCTGCATCCGGCTTACCGAGTTTCGCGGAAATTTCCTCCCGCAAACGGTCCAGTTGCCCTACTCCGTCGAGCCAGTAATCCTTCGGCAATACGATGTGAATCTCAATGAAACACGCCCGACCGTGCTTCTGCACGTAGGAAATGTAGTCGTCGAAACCATGCTCGACCTTGGCCTCGTCCATCACCTGGCGAACCTTGTCGTCCAGTTGATCCGGGACAATCCCCAACACATCGCGCAATGCCGGTCCGAGGATTTTGAACGCCGGAGGAAGCATGCCCAAGGCCAGCAGAATCAGGATCATCGGGTCGACATACACCGCCCACTTGTCGTAACCCTGGGTCTTGAGCAGCAGCGCAATCAGGAAACTCACCAGCAGTCCCGCCGACAGCATCGCGTCCACCAGCCAACTGATGTTGTCAAACTGGATCAGCGATGATTTGAGTGTGCGATTGCGATGACGGACGTAGAAAAAATAAATCAGTTCAACGACGGTAAACACCGCTGCGTAGAGGATCACCAGACCAAGCTCGACCTCGCGGCCTCCACTGATGATGCCGAACACGCCGTTGAGAAAGGCATAAACGGCAACCAGGAATATGAAACTGCCTTCGATCACCAGCACCATGGGCTCCAGGTGCCAGGAGCCGAACTGGAAGCGCTGATTACTTTCCTTGGCGATCAGCCGGGCGGTGATCAGCATCAGGACCTTGATGAAGGCCGCGATTAACGAAAAGAAGCCATCGAACAGGATGGATTGTGCGCCCGAAACAAACCCGGTGATGATCCCGGCGAATGTCACGGCGAGCATCAGGAAGGTCGATTGCTTGAGCAGCGACTGCTCGCCTCGATTACTCACTGGATCTCCTCTAATACCTCTAGACCGCCGGGTGTGGCGGAGTTATTGGGTGAGGAGTCTAGCTGATGTCTTGTACTGCCAGTTCCGGCCCCTTCGCGGGCAAGCTGAACTGGCCTAATGATTTTGGACA
>NZ_AKJL01000235.1 GCF_000282355.1 Pseudomonas sp. GM49 | reverse complement strand
GCGATGGCCTGCGCGATGCCGCCACTGGCGGCGATGTGGTTTTCCTTGATCAGGAAGGCGTCATACAGGCCGATGCGATGGTTGTGGCAACCGCCGCAGGTCACGGCGTACTTCTGCGCCAGGCGCAGCCCCGGTAAGGTTTTGCGGGTGTCGAGCAGCTTGACCTGAGTCTCGGCCACGAAGTCCGCCAGGTATTGAGCGCGGGTCGCCACGCCGGAGAGCAATTGCAGGAAGTTCAGGGCGCTGCGTTCGCCGGTCAGCAGTGAGCGCGCAGGACCTTCGAGGTGGAACAGCACCTGATTGGGCGTCACCCGTTCGCCGTCGGCAACCTGCCAGTGCACCGCCACCCGTGGGTCCAGTTGCCGAAACACGGTATCCACCCAGGCGGTGCCGCTGATGACGGCGGCGTCGCGAGTAATGATGGTGGCTTTGGCCAGGCGTTCGGCCGGGATCAATTGCGCGGTGATGTCGCCGCTGCCGATGTCTTCGCGCAACGCACGGCGCACGTTGGCTTCGATTTCGGCGGTCAGATCGGCGAGACGTAGATTCGGCATAACGGACTCCACAAACAAAGTGGCTAGATTATAGGGCCATGGCACGGACCAACCCAAGGCATCAGAGCGTTACGTTTGCGCTGGGGCCTGTATTTGGTCGAATCCTTTACATTGTCGGCGTTGGCCGTCGATTCCGAACAAACGCCTGTTTGAGATCGGCAACCTCCAGCGTCTCAAACGCGGCAAGTGATCGCGCCTCGGGGGATTATCGCGGCATACTGTGCCAACACAGTCGACGTTGAAGGATTCGGTATGCAGTTGGACTCCGCGAGCGGTTGGATTCAGGGTGTGTGTGTCTGCCCCTCACCCAACTTCAATGCGCGCCCCACAGATGAGATTTCCCTGCTGGTGATCCACAATATCAGCCTGCCGCCGGCGCAGTTCGCCACCGGCAAGGTGCAGGAATTTTTTCAGAATCGTCTGGATGTCACCGAACATCCCTATTTTGAAGGAATCGCGGATTTGCGGGTGTCCGCGCACTTTCTGATCGAACGTGACGGTACCGTCACCCAGTTTGTTTCATGCCTTGAGCGTGCATGGCATGCGGGTGTTTCGAGCTTCGAGGGGCGGGAAACCTGTAACGATTTCTCCGTGGGCATCGAGCTCGAAGGCACGGATGATCTGCCGTTCACCGATGCGCAGTACAGCGCGTTGACAGCCCTGACCCGCCAGTTGCAGCAGGCGTTCACGGCGATTACCACAGAGCGCATCTGCGGGCACAGCGACATTGCACCGGGGCGCAAAACCGATCCAGGGCCGGCGTTCGACTGGGCACGCTATCGTGCCGCCCTGGCACAAGAGGAAGGACGATGAGTTTTCTGGTGTTGCTGTTGGCGGTGTGGATCGAGAAGTTCTCGGCCTTGCGTCATCGGGTTCAGCGAGACGGCGGCTGGATACACGAGCTGAACAAGCTTGAGACCAGCCCGCGACTTTCGGGTCGGCCATGGCTGGTGTTGTTGGTACTTGTCTTGTTGCCGGTAGCGTTGCTGGGTTTGCTGCTGCTGGTCATCGAGCCGGTGGCCTACGGGTTGCTGGCGTTGCCGATCCATTTGCTGGTAGTGATTTACAGCCTGGGGCGCGGTGATCTGCTGGGTGATCTCGGGCCGTTCCGCGATGCCTGGCGTCGTGAGGACCTGCAAGCCGCGGCCCTTGTCGCCAAGCGCGATCTGGATATTTGTGCAGACAGTGGCGAGCAGCTGCTGGAGCAGGTCGAAGGTCATTTGCTGTGGGAGGCCTACCAGAGTTTTTTCGCGGTGATTTTCTGGTACTTCCTGCTGGGTCCGGTCGCGGCGCTGAGTTACAGGCTGCTGGCGCTGGCCGAAGAACACGGGAAAAGCCCTGCGGTGGTCGAGCGCGCCGGGCAACTGCGTCACGCCTTCGACTGGGTGCCGGTACGCCTGCTGGCGGCGAGCCTGGCGTTGGTCGGCAATTTTGTCGCGGTCAGCCGGGTCATGTTGCATGAACTGCTGAACTGGAACATCAGCGCCGCGCAACTGATCGAGAAAGTCGGGTTGGTGGCCGGTGAAATTCCGGCGCCGGTGGCCGGCGCGGAAGGTATCAACAACCTGGACCGCATCTGGGAACTGCTGCTGCGTGCCGCGGTGCTCTGGTATGCCGGGTTTGCGTTGTGGACGGTCCTGCATTAGGCCTGCATTGAGCCATTGTGGCGATCCGGCAAGCCCCCTCGCCACAATGGTTCATCCGCCTGCGCGGATGAAACCTGTCGTTAACCTTAAGTTACAAAACCTCCTGCCGATTTAAGTTATACAGAGATAGCGCCGAATAGTGGCTATCTGCTCTCGGTCTGCGCCTGCCAATAAAAAAAATAAGAAATCGAAGGGAGACATCCAGTGAAGAGCTTGCTCTATCCCGCTGTCGCGCTGATGAACCGCCTGAGCTTCGGCATGAAGTTCAGTCTGATCAGCGTATTGTTCCTGGTGCCGATGCTGGTGACCAACTTCTATCTGGTACGCGACTCCTATCGCGAATTCCACGGCACGCGTGTCGAACTGCAGAGCCTTGATCTGTTGGGCAGCAGCCTGGCGTTACGACGCGATCTGGAAACCCTGAACAACCTGGTGCAGATCAATGTCAGCCTCGGCCAGTCCGGCAAGGCCGGCAATGTCGAATCGAAAATCAGCGCGCTTGAGCAAAACATTCTGACTCGCCTGCAAGGGCTGACGGCGATGACCAGCGACCCGGAGCAGGTCGCGGTTTTCGATGGCAAACGCGATGAAATGATCGCCGCGTTCAAGGCCCAGCAAACGGAAAACTCCCTGCAAAGCAAGAGTGCACTGATTGGCAAGCTGGTGGGTAGCGCGCAGATTTTCAGCCAGCTCATCACCAGCCAGGCCGGCCTCAGTCGCGACAACCAGAGCGACATGCGCCAGTTGAGCGAGCTCGTCACCCTTGTCACGCCACGGGTCACCCAGATCCTGGGCGAAGGCCGGGCAATGGGCTCTTTTTCGTTGGGGCAGGGTTTCATCAACTCGGCTTCGAGTACCCGTTTCGATGAGTTGCTGGCGCAGATTGAAAAGCTCCAGGCCGAATATGGCCTGAAGTTGCAGGATGCCCTGGGTTCCAGCAAGGCCGCCCGCGACACCTTGGCCGCTCAGGCCGATAGCAGCCGGGCATCCTTGAAGAAAGCCAGCGAGCTGTTCGAAGAACAAGTGGTCATGGCCGATACCCTCGATGCGCCGTGGCAGGGCTTTTACGATCAGGTCAGCACTCTGATGGACCAGACTTACCAACTCAATGAGGCGGTCCTGAAGTATCTCGGCCCGCAATTGCAGCAGCGGCTTGAGCAGAATCGCACGCACATGTTCTTGCAGGCCGTGGCGTTGTCAGTCGTATTTGTGTTGATCTTTTATCTCTACGGCGCTTTCTATGCCTCGACCCGCACCACGCTCAAGCGTCTGGGAGCGGTGATGGACAAGGTGGCGGCCGGCGACATGACCGTGACCTTCAGCGCTCACAGCCGCGATGAACTGGGGGAGCTGGGTGAGGTGTTCAACGGCACCGTGAAAAAAATCCATGACCTGATCGAGCGGGTGGGGCAGACCGTCAGCGAAGTCGAGCGTCAGGCCGGGCAAGTGGAAAACGTTTCCGCGCAAAGCAACCAGGCCGTCGCCGGGCAGCGCACGCAGATCGAACAAGTGGCCACGGCCATGAACCAGATGTCGGCCACTTCCCTGGAAGTCGCGCGCAGTGCCGCCGCAGCGGTGAGCAGTGCCCACAGTGTCAACGATGAGACCATCAGTGGTCGCAGTCTGGTGGAGTCTCAGCAAGGCAGCATTGCCGCGCTGGCCAGCGAGATCGATCAATCGGTGCTGGTGATCAATCAACTGGCCAGCGACAGCCAGTCCATCAGCCGCGTTCTGGAAGTGATCAAGAGTATCGCCGAGCAGACCAACCTGCTGGCACTCAATGCCGCTATCGAAGCTGCACGGGCCGGTGAACAGGGGCGTGGTTTCGCGGTGGTAGCCGATGAAGTCCGGACCCTGGCCAAGCGTACCCAGCAGTCGACCGAAGAAATCGAGCAGATGATCGCCAAACTCCATGGCGGTGTCGGCGCGGCGGTCAAGGCCATGGGCACCAGCCATGAAATGGCCAACGGCACGGTGGGGCAGTCGGAAAAGGTCCAGCGGGCGCTGGAAAACATTCTGGGAGCGGTCGGCATGATCGTCGACCAGAACCAGCAGATTGCCGCCGCGGTGGAGCAACAAACCGCCGTGGCCCACGACATCGACCAGAACATCGTCGAGATCAATCGCGCCGGCGAGCGTACCGCTGAAGGTGCACATCAGACCGAAGATGCCAGTCGGGCGTTGTCGGCCCAGGTCGTGGAGTTGAAACGGTTGATCAGTGCATTCCGGGTCTGAAAGACTCCTCGGGACCCAGTGGGAGCGGGCTTGCCCGCGAAGACGGCGGCACATCCAACATTCATGTGACTGAACGATCGCTTTCGTCGGATCGCCGCCCGGAGCAAGCCCGCTCCCACAGTTTTGGTGTACTGTCGGAAAGTTTCGTAATACTTTTTCCCTTTCCGGGCGGGAGTTCTCCTGATTCTCTCCGTGTGCTGGCTTTTGGATTTCAATCAAGGAAGATTTACGTGGCTTACCCCATGGAGGAGGTTTGGTTATGTCTGTTGTAACAACAGGAGTCCAGGGACGCTGTGCACATTGTCAGCGCACATTGCTGCTTCAACCCTGGCAACTCAATGCCATTGCGATAAATGAAGCGTTTGCCTGTGCCCACTGCCAGAAACACGTTCAGTTATGTTGTCCGGAACAGTTCAAACGCTTCAAGTCGCTCGATTCTTTTTCGCTGTTGCGCGCCAGCCTGCGGTTGATGGTCTGCACCGCGTTGCTGGTGGCGTTGGTGATGGAGTGGCTGGGAATGCTCAGCGTCATCGAACAGCTGAATGTTTCGCTGATCGCCATATTCGTGTACTTCGCGGTGGTCCGTTATTTCCGCCGACGCCAGCACCTGACGCTGATCCTGGAAGCCGCCAAGGCTCACGCCGACTGATTACCAGCCGAACACTGCGCAGCTGTTGGCGGTGCTGGCCGCCGCCAGTTGTTCCGGGCTGATCGCCATCCGTTGCGCCAGTGCCCCGCAAATCGCCGGCAAGTGTGCCGGGCTGTTGCGCTGGCCTGGAAACATGGCCGGGGCCATGTCCGGCGAGTCGGTTTCCAGCACCACCGAATCCAGCGGCAGTTCGCCGAGCACGCGGTGCATGCGCAGCGCCTGCGGCCAAGTCGGGGCGCCACCAAGGCCGAGCTTGAAACCGAGCTTGATGTATTCCCGTGCCTCTTCCTTGCTACCGGCGAAGGCGTGGATGATGCCGGCCCGCTTCAGGCGAAACCGTTTGAGCGTGGCAATCACCGCCGCATGGCTACGTCGCACATGGATCAATGCCGGAAGATCGAAATCCGCCGCCAGTTTTAATTGCGCTTCGAACAATGCCTGCTGGCGGTCGCGGTCCAGAGTCTCGATGAAGTAATCCAGGCCGATCTCGCCCACCGCACACAATTGCCGATGACCGGCCAGACGAGTCAGCCAGTCACCGAGTTCGCTCAGGTGTTGCGGGCGATGATCGTCCAGGTACACCGGATGCAAACCGAAGGCGGCGTGCAGGTCGGGATCACTCTGCACCAGCTCCCAGACCCGTTGCCAATTGGCCTGACAAACCCCCAGCACCACGATCCGCCGCACCCCGAGGGCGCGGCTGTCGGCCAGCAGCGTCTGGCGGTCGTTGTCGAAGTCTGGAAAATCCAGATGGGTGTGGGTGTCGATCAGCTCCACGGTTCAATCCTGGAGAATACGTTGCTTGAACGTCCGCGCGATGGCTTGCACGCCGGGCCGGTAATCCGACTGCTCGATGGCCGCCAGGGCCAGTGCGAGGGCCTTGTCGGCGATCAACTGGTGTTGCTGGGCCATGGCGTTGACCGGTAGCGGCAGGAAGTCCAGCAACTGGGTGTCACCGAATGTGCCGAGGCGCAACGGGCGGTTTTTCAGCGGGAAGTCGTGCAGCGCATCGAACACGCCCTGAAGCAGCACGTAGGAGGTGGTCACCAGGGCATCAGGCAAATGGCCCAGACGCAGCAGCAACTCTTCCATCAGTTGTTTGCCGCATTCGCGGCTGAAGGATTCGCCTTCTTCGATCAGTACTTCGCCGTTGAACCCGGTGAGGGCCTCTTTGAAACCAGCGGCACGTTCCCGGCTGATGCTCAGCTCCGGGCGGGCGCCGATCAACGCGATCTGCCTGGGCAACGGCTCCAGCAGGCTGCGGGTCAGTTGCAGGCTGGCCTCGCGGTCGTCGCTGATCACCGAACAGAAATGCTCGGGTTCCATGACCCGGTCGATGGCGATGATCGGAATGCCCTTGGCCTGCAATTGGCGATAACTTTCGTCGCCGGCTGGCAGGCAACTGGCAACGATCAGTGCGTCGCAGCGCCGGGCGCGGAACAGTTGCAGCAATTGCCGTTCGCTGTCCGGTGCATCGTCGGAACTGGCGATCAACAACTGATAACCCCGGGCCCGCGCGCCTTGCTCCAGCAATTTGGCGATTCGCGCGTAACTGGGGTTTTCCAGATCCGGCAGAATGAACCCCAACGTGCGCGTGTGTCGGCTGCGCAAACCGGCGGCCTGTGGGTTAGGCGTGAAGCCATGTTGTTCGACGACCGCACGCACGCGTTCGACGGTGGCGCTGCTGATGCGCTGCTGTTCGGCCTTGCCATTGATGACATAGCTGGCGGTGGTGACGGACACACCGGCCAACTGGGCGATATCACTGAGTTTCAACCCGCTGTTTCCTTGTTTTTTCGAGGTTGCCTCGACATTTTCGTCAATCCTAACCGATTCAGGCAGGCGACCATTGTCGTAACGCATCCGACAAGTTGGGCTTCAAGGATGGGACATTATCGAGTAACGTGCCATTGATTCTAGATTAAACGTTTCAGCAAGCGTATTTTCTACGTTAAAGGCGCCTTTGGCCGGTTCTGCCGTGAAACCGCCAAATGCTATGACCAAGCGCCTGAGCTGATTCATTCAAAACAATACCTGGTGCCCCTAGGCGCCAAAAAGGAGAAAGCATGCTCGAGCTCACTGTAGAGCAGATTTCCATGGGCCAGTCGGCTGTGGACAAGTCCGCAGCGCTGCAATTGCTGGCCCGGCACCTTGTCGTCGACGGCCTGGTTGCCGAGGGTTATCTCGCCGGGTTGCAGGCGCGGGAAGCCCAGGGCTCGACCTTTCTCGGTCAAGGTATTGCCATCCCCCACGGTACGCCCGAAACCCGCGACCAGGTGTTCACTACCGGTGTGCGCCTGATGCAGTTCCCTGACGGCGTGGACTGGGGCGACGGTCATATCGTTTACCTGGCGATCGGTATCGCCGCCAAATCCGATGAACACCTGCGCCTGTTGCAATTGCTCACCCGCGCCCTCGGCGAGACTGACCTGGGCCAGGCCCTGCGTCGCGCCGGGTCCGCCGAAGCCTTGCTGAAGTTGCTGCAAGGCGCGCCGCAGGAACTGGCGCTGGATGCGCAGATGATAGGCCTCGGTGTGGCGGCCGAAGATTTCGAAGAGCTGGTCTGGCGCGGCGCACGTCTGTTGCGGCAGGCCGACTGCGTGAGCAACGGTTTCTCCGCCGTGCTGCAACAGGTTGAAGCGCTGCCCCTGGGCGATGGCCTGTGGTGGCTGCACAGCGAGCAGACGGTGAAGCGTCCGGGCCTGGCCTTCGTCACCCCGGACAAACCGCTGCGTTACCTCGGCCAGCCACTCAATGGCCTTTTTTGCCTGGCCAGCCTCGGTGAGGCCCATCAAGCCCTGCTCGAACGTCTGTGCGCGTTATTGATCGAAGGGCGTGGCCATGAATTGGGGCGTGCCACCAGCAGCCGCAAAGTCCTCGAAGTGCTCGGTGGTGAAGTGCCCGCCGACTGGCCCAGCGCGCGAATTGCATTGGCCAACGCCCACGGTTTGCATGCGCGCCCGGCGAAAATCCTCGCGCAACTGGCAAAAAGTTTTGAAGGCGAAATTCGTGTGCGCATTGTCGATGGCCATGACAGCGCCGTGTCGGTAAAGAGCTTGAGCAAGTTGCTCAGCCTCGGCGCCCGTCGGGGACAGGTACTGGAAATCATCGCCGAACCGGACATTGCGGCTGATGCGTTGCCGGCCTTGCTGGCCGCCATCGAAGAAGGCCTCGGTGAAGAGGTCGAACCGCTGCCGCCGGCAAGCCAGGCACGTGAAGTCGTTGCCGATATGGCCGAAGTGGTCGTCGCCCCGGTATCGGGCAGCGTGGTTCAGGCGATTGCCGCAGCTCCCGGGATCGCCATCGGGCCGGCCCATATTCAAGTGCTGCAAGCCATCGATTACCCGTTGCGCGGCGAGTCCGCCGCCATCGAGCGTGAACGTCTCAAGCATGCCCTGGCGCAGGTACGCCGTGACATCCATGGCTTGATCGAGCGCAGCAAAAGCAAAGCCATTCGCGAAATCTTCATCACCCACCAGGAGATGCTCGACGACCCGGAACTGACCGATGAGGTCGACACGCGCCTCAAGCAGGGCGAAAGCGCCGAGGCAGCGTGGATGGCCGTGATTGAAGCGGCGGCCCGGCAGCAGGAAGCGTTGCAGGATGCCTTGCTCGCCGAACGCGCAGCCGACTTGCGCGACATCGGCCGTCGGGTGTTAATGCAGCTCAGTGGCATCGAAACCCCGAGCGAACCGGACCAACCGTACATTCTGGTGATGGACGAGGTCGGCCCGTCTGACGTCGCGCGTCTCGATCCGGCTCGCGTGGCGGGGATTCTCACCGCCCGTGGTGGCGCTACGGCGCACAGTGCGATTGTCGCCCGGGCCCTGGGCATCCCGGCACTGGTCGGCGCCGGTGCCGGTGTTTTGCTGCTGGCGCCGGGTACGCCGTTGCTGCTTGATGGCCAGCGTGGTCGTCTGCATGTGGACGCTGACGCGGCGACCTTGCAACGCGCCACGGCCGAACGCGATACCCGCGAGCAACGCTTGAAGGCGGCTGCTGAACTGCGACATCAGCCGGCACTGACCACCGATGGCCACGCCGTCGAAGTGTTCGCCAACATCGGTGAAAGCGTCGGTGTGGCTGGGGCGGTGGAGCAGGGTGCCGAAGGCATTGGCCTGTTGCGCACCGAACTGATTTTCATGGCCCACCCGCAAGCGCCCGACGAGGCGACCCAGGAAGTCGAGTACCGCCGCGTCCTCGATGGTCTGGCCGGGCGGCCGCTGGTGGTGCGCACCCTCGATGTCGGTGGCGACAAACCGCTGCCGTACTGGCCGATTGCGAAGGAAGAAAACCCCTTCCTCGGGGTGCGTGGTATTCGCCTGACCTTGCAGCGCCCGCAGATCATGGAAGCGCAATTGCGCGCCTTGCTGCGGGCCGCCGACAACCGGCCCCTGCGGATCATGTTCCCGATGGTGGGTAGCGTTGACGAGTGGCGCCAGGCCCGTGACATGACCGAGCGCCTGCGCCAGGAGATCCCGGTTGCCGACCTGCAACTGGGGATCATGATCGAAGTGCCGTCGGCGGCATTGCTGGCGCCGGTGCTGGCCAAAGAGGTCGACTTTTTCAGCGTCGGTACCAACGACCTGACGCAATACACCCTGGCCATCGACCGTGGCCATCCGACGCTGTCGGCCCAGGCCGATGGCTTGCATCCGGCGGTGCTGCAACTGATCGACATCACCGTGCGCGCGGCCCATGCTCATGGCAAATGGGTCGGTGTGTGCGGTGAACTGGCGGCCGACCCGCTGGCGGTGCCGGTGCTGGTCGGCCTCGGGGTGGATGAACTCAGCGTCGGGGCGCGCAGCATTGCCGAGGTCAAGGCGCGGATTCGCGAACTGGGCTTCACTCAGACTCAAACCCTTGCCCGACAGGCCCTGGCCGTGGGCAGCGCCAATGAAGTGCGCGCACTAGTGGAGGCTCTGTAATGGCCCGGATTCTCACTCTGACCCTCAATCCGGCGCTGGACCTGACCGTCCAGTTGCCGCGCCTTGAAACCGGCCAGGTCAACCGCAGCGATGTGATGCACACCCACGCCGCCGGCAAAGGCGTGAACGTGGCACAAGTGCTGGCGGACCTCGGGCATCAGTTGACCGTCAGTGGATTTCTTGGCGAAGACAACCTGCAAGCGTTCGAAACTCTGTTCGCCAAACGCGGTTTTGTCGACGCTTTCATCCGCGTTCCCGGGGAAACCCGCAGCAACATCAAACTGGCGGAAAGCGACGGCCGCATCACCGACATCAACGGGCCTGGGCCGCAGGTCAGCGAAGCGGCGCAGCAGGCCTTGCTGGATCGACTGGAGCAGATTGCCCCGGGGCACGATGCGGTGGTGGTCGCCGGGAGCTTGCCGTTGGGCGTCAGCGCGCAGTGGTTGCAGGCGTTGATTTTGCGCTTGAAACAACTGGGTCTGAACGTCGTCCTCGACACCAGCGGCGATGCGTTACGTGCAGCGCTCAAAGCGGGGCCGTGGCTGATCAAACCCAACACTGAAGAGCTGGCCGAGGTGCTGGACTGCGAGGTCGTGTCGGTCAGTGCCCAGGCCGCAGCGGCGGAGCGATTGCACGCCCAAGGTATCGAGCATGTGGTGATCTCCCACGGTGCCGATGGCGTGAACTGGTTCAGCGTCGGCTCGGCGCTGCATGCAACGCCACCCAAAGTCAGCGTCGCCAGCACGGTGGGCGCGGGTGATTCGTTGCTGGCGGGGATGCTCCACGGTTTGCTCAGCGCCGATACGCCGGAGCAGACCTTGCGCACCGCCACGGCGATTGCCGCGATGGCAGTGACCCAGATCGGATTCGGCATTGGCGATGCGGCGCAACTGGCGCTGCTCGAACAGGGTGTGCGCGTGCGTCCCCTGACAGAACAATAAGAGGGTTTGTCATGAAGTTAGCCATCATTACGGCCTGCCCGAACGGCATGGTCACCAGTGTGCTGTGTGCCCGGCTGCTCGATGCCGCGGCCCAGCGTCAGGGCTGGAGCACCAGTGTCGAAGTCACCGATGCCGCGCATCCCGAAAAACAACTGTCGGCGACCACCCTCGAAGCGGCCGAGTGGGTACTGCTGGTGACCAGCGCGCCGGTGGACATGTCACGGTTTGTCGGCAAGCGGGTGTTCCAGAGCACTCCGGCCCAGGCCCTGCAGGACGTGGAAGCCGTGCTGCGGCGAGGAGCGCAGGACGCTCAGGTCTACGTCGCTACCGAAGCCGTCGTCGAACCTGTGGCGGTTGCCCAAAACACGCCTCGACTTGTGGCAGTCACTGCGTGCCCAACAGGCGTAGCACACACGTTCATGGCTGCCGAAGCCTTGCAGCAAGCGGCCAAGCGCCTGGGCTACGATCTGCAGGTGGAAACCCAGGGCTCGGTCGGCGCACGCAATCCATTGAGCGCGCAAGCGATCGCCGAGGCCGATGTGGTGCTGCTGGCGGCCGATATCGAAGTCGCCACCGAGCGTTTCGCCGGCAAGAAAATCTATCGTTGTGGCACCGGCATTGCCCTCAAGCAAGCCGAAGCGACCTTGAACAAAGCCTTGGCCGAAGGCCAGCAGGAAAGCGCATCGAGCGCTGCCAAAACAACGGCCAAACAGGAGAAGACGGGCGTCTATAAACACTTGCTGACCGGTGTGTCGTTCATGTTGCCGATGGTGGTCGCCGGTGGCTTGATGATCGCCTTGTCGTTCGTGTTCGGCATCACCGCATTCAAGGAAGAGGGCACGCTGGCGGCGGCGTTGATGCAGATTGGCGGCGACAGCGCATTCAAGCTGATGGTGCCGCTGCTGGCGGGCTACATCGCCTACTCCATCGCCGACCGTCCTGGCCTCGCGCCGGGGATGATCGGCGGGTTGCTGGCGAGCACCTTGGGCGCCGGTTTCATCGGCGGGATCATTGCCGGTTTCCTCGCCGGTTATACGGCCCGGGCGATCAATAAATATGCGCGTTTACCACAGAGCCTGGAGGCGCTTAAACCGATCCTGATCATCCCGTTGCTGGCGAGTCTGTTCACCGGTCTGGTAATGATTTACGTAGTGGGCAAACCGGTGGCTGGCATGCTCGCCGGCCTCACGCATTTCCTCGACAGCATGGGCACCACCAACGCGATTCTACTGGGTGTGTTGCTGGGTGGAATGATGTGCGTCGACCTCGGCGGACCGATCAACAAAGCGGCCTATGCGTTCTCTGTCGGGTTGTTGGCATCGCAGAGTTACGCGCCGATGGCGGCGACCATGGCCGCCGGCATGGTGCCGCCGATTGGCCTGGGCATCGCCACGTTCATTGCCCGACGCAAGTTCGCCCAGACCGAACGCGAAGCCGGTAAAGCAGCGCTGGTGCTGGGGCTGTGTTTCATCTCCGAAGGGGCCATTCCGTTTGCGGCGAAAGATCCGTTGCGGGTGATTCCGGCGAGCATCGCCGGCGGTGCGCTGACCGGTGCGTTGTCGATGTACTTCGGCTGCAAGTTGATGGCACCCCACGGCGGGTTATTCGTGCTGGCGATCCCGAATGCGATCAACCATGCGCTGTTGTATCTGCTGGCGATTGTCGCGGGGAGTCTGTTGACGGCAGTGGTGTATGCGCTGGTGAAACGGCCGGAGGTGGTGGAATTGGCGGTGGAACCTGTAACCGCCTGACACCTGCCCCCTTGCCCTCTGTGGGAGCGAGCTTGCTCGCGATAGCGGTCGTTCAGCCAACAAATGTATTGAGTGCGAATCCGTCATCGCGAGCAAGCTCGCTCCCACAAGGGATCTGTGGTGTTGGGAAGATTTGTGTCATGCCAGGGTCATAGGGCCATGCTTTAGTTTTCCATTTCAGGGAGAACTCCATGAGCGATTTTAACCTCGGGCGCCGTCGTGTCATGCAAGCGGTCGGCGCCGGATTGCTGCTGCCGGGGCTGGCGCCGGCGGTGATCGCTTCGGTCAAGGATCGGCCGCAACTCACCGACGGTGTGCAGTCCGGCGACCTGCTGGGCGACCGGGCGATCATCTGGAGCCGCTGCGATCGCCCCGCGCGGATGGTGGTGGAGTGGGACACCCGCAGCCTGTTTCCCAACCCCCGGCGATTCGTCTCACCCATGGTCGATACGCGTACCGATTTCACTGCCCGGGTCGAACTCACCGGGCTGCCTGCCGACCAGGCGATTTTCTATCGCGTGCAGTTTGAAGACGCCCAGAGCGGCGTCGCCAGCGAGCCCTGGTTCGGTCACTTGCGCAGCGTGCCGCAAACTCGCCGTGACATCCGTTTTGTCTGGAGCGGCGACACCGTCGGCCAGGGCTTCGGCATCAACCCGGACATTGGTGGCATGCGCATTTACGAAGCAATGCGCCTGCGTTTGCCGGACTTTTTTATCCACAGTGGCGACACCATTTACGCCGACGGCCCGATCCCGGCGCAGCTCACCACCGAAGGTGGCCGGGTGTGGCGCAACATCACCACCGAGGCCAAGAGCAAAGTCGCCGAGACCCTCGATGAGTATCGCGGTAATTACCGCTACAACCTGATGGACGAAAACATCCGTCGCTTCAACGCCGAGGTCCCGCAGATCTGGCAGTGGGACGACCACGAAGTGGTGAACAACTGGTCGCCGGGCAAGCAGCTGGATGCGCGTTACCAGGACAAAGATATCCACAGCCTGGTGGGCCGCGCACGCCAGGCCTGGCTCGAATACGCGCCGATGCGCTTGCAGAGCGGTGATGGCGGCGGGCGGATCTATCGCAAGCTGGGTTACGGGCCGCTGCTCGATGTTTTCGTGCTGGACATGCGCAGTTATCGCGCAGCCAACGATGACAATCTGGGCGCTGAAAAACCGTTCCTCGGGCGTGAGCAACTGGACTGGCTCAAGCGGGAAATGCAGGCCTCGAACGCACAGTGGAAAGTGATCGCCGCCGACATGCCCATTGGCCTCGGCGTGCCCGACGGCGAGGTCAGCCCCGGTGTCGCGCGCTGGGAAGCGGTGGCCAACGGTGACCCTGGTCCGGCCCAGGGGCGCGAACTGGAAATCGCCGAACTGCTCGGTTTTCTGCGGGCGCAGCAGGTGCGCAATTTCCTGTTCCTGACCGCGGATGTGCATTACTGCGCGGCCCATCATTACCACCCGGATCGGGCGGCGTTTCAGGATTTCGAACCGTTCTGGGAGTTCGTCGCCGGGCCATTGAATGCCGGGAGTTTCGGGCCCAATCCACTGGACAAGACCTTCGGCCCCGAAGTGGTGTTCGAAAAGGCGCCACCGGCGCAGAACGTCTCGCCGTTTGCCGGGTTTCAGTTTTTTGGCGAGGTGAATATCGATGGGCAAACGGGGGAGTTGAGCGTGGTGTTGCGCGATCTGGACGGGGTGTCTGTATTCGAACAGAAGTTGCAGCCGGTTTGATCGCTGGACTCAAAGCCCCTGTGGGAGCGAGCTTGCTCGCGATGGCGTCATCACTTTCAACCGTGATGTCACCTGACACTCCGCTATCGCGAGCAAGTCGGATCGCCGCACCGTCACTCCTACAAGGAACCTAGTGAATCAGTACACGTCGCGGCGGTAGCGGCCCTGTTCGATCAGGTGTTCCACTTCGGCGGCGCCCAGCACTTCGTTGAGCACCTGGTCCACGCCCGAAGCCATGCCTTGAAGACTGCCGCAGATGTAGATCACCGCACCGTCCGCCAGCCACTTCTTGAGCTCGGCCGCCGATTCACGCAGGCGATCCTGAACATAAATCTTTTGTTCCTGATCCCGTGAAAACGCCAGGTCCAGTCGCGCCAGATCACCATTGATCAACCATTCCTCCAGCTCCTTTCGGCACAGGTAATCGTGCTCGCGATTGCGCTCGCCAAACAGCAGCCAGTGACGTTGCTGACCGTCGGCAATCCGTGCCTTGAGCAGGCTGCGCAACCCGGCCAGCCCTGTACCATTGCCCAGCAGGATCATCGGAACCGGTCGGGCCGGCAGATGGAAACCACTGTTGCGCCGCACGCGCAGGCTGATCGAACTGCCCACAGGCGCGTGTTCGGTCAACCAGCCGGAACCGACGCCAAGGTTGCCATCGGCATGCACTTCCTGGCGCACGATCAATTCCAGCACACCATCGGCCGGGATCGATGCAATGGAATATTCGCGCATGGCCAACGGCACGAGGGCCTCTGCCAGCGCTTGGGCGTGCAGGCCGACCAGATGGGCGCGGTTCTCCGGCAACTGGCGGCTGGCCAGGGCCTGTTCGAGGGTTTCCTCCAGACCGTTGAGTTGCACCTTGGTTTCGCCGTGGATGCCCAGACCATCGAGGAAGTGCTCGATGGCCCATGGGCAATTGCGCGGCAACACTTCCACCAGGTCGCCGGCCAGCCAACTGCTGGTGGTTGGCGCGCTGAGGCCCAGCAAGTACACAGGGGATCCGCTGCTGTCCGGGTTGAGCAGTTCACGACGGGCCAGAGTCCAGTTGTCGTAGCTGGGCGCTTGCCAGGTATCGACGGGCGCGTGGCCGGTCAGCAGGCCCAGTTGCTGTTGCCAGTGGCGCAACGCGTAAGGATCGCCGCTGTCGACTTCCACTGGAGCGAACAAGGTCTTGCCGCCGTGCTCACCGAGCCAGGTGTGCAGGCGTTTGGCGAATCCGCAGAAGTGTTGATACTGCCGGTCACCAAGACCTAGGACCGCGTAGTTCAGGCGCTCCAGGCTTGGCGTGCGGCCCAGCACCTTGCGTTCGAAACCCCTGGCGCTGTCCGGCGCTTCGCCGTCACCGAAGGTGCTGACGACGAACAAGGCATTGTTCGATTCATGCAAATCCTGCTCGCTGAGGTCCGCCAACGGCTGCACTTTTACCGGCAACCCTGCGGCCTGTAATTGCCCGGCGGTTTGCCACGCCAACTGCTCGGCAAAACCACTTTGACTGGCGAAGCCGATCAACCACGCCGGCGCATCGCTGGCGGGTTGCACGAGACCTTTGCGCGCATCTTTGATCTGACGTTTCTTGCGTCGGCGATCCAGGTACAGCATCCAGCCGGTGACGAAGAATAGCGGCATGGTCAGCGCGGTGAGGGTCAGGATGATGCGCCCGACGATGCCGAAGTAACTGCCGACGTGCAGCGCATAAATGCTGGTCAGCAGTTGCGCCTTGAGGCTCTTGTCGCTGTAGCGGTCAACCCGTTTGACCACGCCGGTAGCCGGGTCGAGGGTGATCTGGTTGAGGGCGCGGTCGTGGGGCGAAGTTTTCAGCAGGAAGTAAACGGTCGCCGGTTGGCCGGCCACTGGCGGCATGCGCACGTTATAGGAACTGAGTTGTGCACCGGCCGCGCTGTAGATGCTGCTCCACATCGCCGCGTAATCGGCCGTCGGTGCCGGACCCTGCGGCGCAGGGCCACGTCCGCCACGAACGCGTTCGTTCTGCGGTGAGTCGGAGAGCAATCGGGTCAGGCCCTTGTTGTACCACTCGTAGGACCAGGACAACCCGGTCAGCGCCGCCAGGAGGTAAAACACCAGGCACCAGGTTCCGGCCACCGAGTGCAGGTCCCAGTTGAAGCTGCGGCCCTTTTTCTTCCAGTCCAGGGTCAGCCAGGCACGCCAGCTTCTCCACTGGCGAGGCCAGCGCAGGTACAGGCCGGACAGACAGAAAAACACCAGAATCAATGTGCACGCGCCGGTGATCTGCCGACCCGTGTCGCCCATGGCGAGGAAGCGGTGCAGTTGCAGCATCAGGCCGAAAAAGTCCTGGCCGGTGGCGTCGCCGAGGAATTCGGCAGTGTACGGATCGAAGTAGCGCATCTCGCCACGGCGTTCACCCGGTGGCGGGGTGAACCACACTTTGGCGGCGTTGCCACTGTCGGTTTCCACCGTGAGCATCGAGACTTTTTTGCCCGACACGGCTTCGATTCGTTCCACCAGTTCGGCGGGCGGCAGCACACCGGCGAGCTGTTTCTCGACCTGCAACACAGAAGGGTTGAGTGCGCTCAGGATTTCATCCTGAAACGATACCGTCGCCCCGGTGATGCCCATCAGGGCCAGAACCAGCCCGGCGCTGATGCCGAAAAACCAGTGCAACTGGAACAGGGTTTTCTTCAACACGTCGCTCGCCTTGTTCGTTCAAATTGATTCATCACGCCGCGCATTATGCCGTGGCGTTGTCGAGAAGCATTCTTTTTTACGCACAAAGGCCCCGTTCATGTGAATGAACGGGGCCGGGTCTGATTTCAGCTTTCACCCTCTCCTGTGGGAGCGAGCTTGCTCGCGATAGCGGTGTGTCGGCCAACATAAATGTTGAATGTGGCGACGTCATCGCGAGCAAGCTCGCTCCCACAGGGATTGCAGTGTGAGTGGCAATCAGAAGTGGAAGTTGGTGCTCAGCAAGGCGGTACGACCGGCCGCCTGGTTGGCGAAGTGAGTCGAGAATGCCTTGTCGTAGTAGGTTTCGTCGGTCAGGTTCTGCACGTTCAGTTGCAGGTCGACGTTTTTGCTCAGCTTGTAGGCCGCCATCGCGTCGTAACGAACGTAGGAATCAACCATGGTGGTGTTGGCGGCACTGCCGAACACGTCATCGACATAGAACGCTCCGCCACCGATGGTCAGCTTCGGCGTGACCTGATAGGTCGTCCACAGGCTGGCGCTGTTTTTCGGCGTGTTAGGCAGTTCGTTGCCGTTGTTGGCTTTGTTTGCCGGCAGGTCACCGCCGTCGACTTGTTCGCTGTCCATGTAGGCGTAACCGGCGAACACTTGCCATTTGTCGGTGAGCTTGCCGCTGGCCGACAGTTCGATACCCTGAACGCGGGTTTTGCCGACGTTTTCAAACGTGATGGTGTTGGATTGCACACGAGCGTTGTCTTTCTCGGTGCGGAAGATATCGGCGGTCAGGGACAGACGATCGTTCAACAGGTCCCATTTGGTACCGATTTCGTAGTTCTTGGTGGTTTCCGGCTCCAGGTCGCTATTGAGCAGGTTGCCGTTGCGATCCGGCGTGCCAGCCAACGGATTGCCTTCCGAACCTTCGCCCAGGGAGTTGCCCGGTGGCGTGGCAGACGTCGCGTAGGACGCATAGATGCTGCCGTTTTCGGCTGGTTTGTACACCACGCCGAACTGACCGGTAACGAATTCGCTGGTGTCCTTGCCTTTGACTGCGTTGCCTTTGGTCACGACAGTGGCGCCGGAACCGTCAAAGGTGCGGTACTTGGTATCGAAATGGTCGTAGCGCAGGCCCATGTTCACCAGCCACTGCTCGGACAACGTCAGGGTGTCGAACACGTACAGCGCGTAGGTGTCGGCCTTGGTGTCGGTGCCGGCGTAGTTGCGCGAGATGGCACCGCTCCATGGATCATTCGGGGTCGGATTGGACAGCGAGGTGCAGTTGTAACCGCTTGGCGCGCCGATCAGTGCCGGCGAGCAGTTGGTGGTCACCGCTGCTGTTCCCGGGGTGGTGTCCGTGTTGACGTTGTACGAGGATTTTTCACTTTCCTCGTGGGTGTACTCGACACCCGTGGAGAAGCTGTTCTTGAACCCGGCGATGTAGACATCACCAAACAGGTCGGTCTGGTTGGTGGTCGTCTCGGTGTTGCTCACGCGGGTATTCGCGCGGCGCCAGACGCTGCCGTTGTTGACGTTGCCTTTGCTGTCGTCCGGTTGGGTCAGGATGTAATCCTGCATGCTGGTGCCGTGACGCAGGGTGTTCTTGATGGTCAGCGCGTCGCTCAGGTCGTGCTCGATGGCGAAGGTCGCGGTGTCGGTGCGCCCCTTGCGGAAGTCGCGGTCGGTCAGACCATAGAAATTGCTGCTGTTGCCGCCGTCATTCGGCTTGTCCGGGTTGGCCTTGGTACGGGCAGTCGAACCGGCGGTCGGGATGGAGTAAGGAATGCCCGAATCCGGTGTGTCGTTGTTTTCGAGGTGGTAGTAGTCGAGATTGACACGAGTGTCCGTACCCAGGCCGAAAGCCAGGGAGGGGGCGATACCCCAACGGTCGTTATCGACGCTGTCACGCCCGGCGACGTTGCTTTCGTGGCTCAGCAGGTTCAGACGGCCAGCGGCGGTGTCGGTGAACTGGTAGTTGCCATCGAAGGTGTAGCGCTGGGTCTGGTCGGAGCCCCAGGTGAAACCACCGTCGAGCGAATCGCCCAGGTGCGCTTTCTTGCTGACCAGGTTGATGCTGCCGCCGGCTGCGCCACGGCCGCCGATCGCGGAGTTCGGGCCTTTGCTGACTTCAATCGATTCAACGGCGAAGATCTCGCGGCTCTGTGAACCGGTATCGCGCACGCCGTCCAGGTAGGTGTCGCCCTGGGCGTCGAAGCCGCGGATGAACGGACGGTCGCCTTGCGGGTTACCGCCTTCACCGGCACCGAAGGTGATGCCTGGAACGGTGCGCAGCGCGTCCTGCAGGTTGAGCGAACCGGTGTCCTTCAAGACCTGTTGCGGAACAACGGTCACCGAGCGCGGCGTGTCGATCAGCGGCGCGGTGTACTTGGGCGAGGAGGCTTTTTCTACGTTGTAGGTTGTCTCGTCCTGGGCTTCGCCGGTGATGGCGGTGGCGCCCAGCGAAATCACTTTGTCCGGTGCTTTTTCGTCGGTTTTTTCCGCCGCGAAAACCATGTGGCCCGCAGAGCCGGCAGTAATTGCCATGCCAATGGCGGATGCGAGCAGACGTGGTGAACTGACCGGTACTTGTGGTTGTTGACGCGACATTTGAATTCCCCTCCCCAAGGATTTGAGGCCGCGGAATATAGGGTAAACAGGTATTTGTAACAATTGCGAAACATTACTATTCGCACTTAATTTACAATCTTTACAATTTAACCTTACGGTTTTTGCTGACTCATCCGTCAGATGTGTTTTACACAGGCAATAAGAATCAATACCATTGGCGCCCCTTTGCTTTCAGGTGTCTTTGTCATGTTGCTGCACATTCCCGGCCTGTTCGAAAAAGACGAGGTGCAGCACATTCGCGAGGCTCTGGAACACACTGATTGGGCCGACGGCAAGATCACCGCCGGCTACCAGTCGGCGAAGGCCAAGCACAATTTGCAGTTGCCGGAGGGCCACCCGCTGGCCAAGGAGATCGGCACGGCGATGCTGGAGCGGCTGTGGAAAAATCCGCTGTTCATGTCGGCTGCGCTACCGCACAAAGTCTTTCCTCCGTTGGTGAACTGTTACACCGCCGGTGGCAGTTTCGATTTTCATATCGACAATGCGGTGCGACAGCCCAAAGGCAGCATCGAGCGGGTGCGCACGGATTTGTCCGCCACGCTGTTCTTCAGCGAGCCCGAGGATTACGACGGCGGCGAGCTGGAAATCCAGGACACCTTCGGCACCCAGCGAGTGAAACTGCCCGCCGGCGACATGGTGTTGTACCCTGGCACCAGCCTGCACAAGGTCAACGCGGTGACGCGCGGAACGCGACTCGCCTCGTTTTTCTGGACTCAAAGCCTGGTGCGCGAGGACAGCCAGCGCGCCCTGTTGTTCGAGATGGACGGGGCAATCCAGCAACTGACCCGCGATGTGCCTGATCATCCATCGCTGATCCGCCTGACCGGCACCTATCACAACCTGTTGCGTCGCTGGGTCGAGGTGTAAGTGGCGGATTTTCGTTTACGCCGCGAAGAAATGCTCGACGGTGAGCGCCTGCGCTCCATGCTTGACGAAAGTCCGGCCCGCGCAGCCCAGGCCATCCTGATCGCCGCACGTGAAGGTGAAGTCGAGGCCCAGGCCTTGCTTGGGCAGATTCTGCTCGACGGCCAGGGAATCGCGCAGGACCAGCCGCTGGCGTTGCGCTGGTTCGGTATCGCTGCGCGCCAGGGACACCTGATGGCGCGCAACATGCTCGGCCGTTGTCATGAACACGGTTGGGGGTGCAAGGCTAATGCCGCCGCTGCCGCCGAACACTACCTTCAGGCCGCTGAAGCCGGTCTGGATTGGGCGATGTACAACTACGCCAATCTACTGGCGACCGGTCGTGGCGTCGCTCAGGACCCGCCGCACGCGCTGAGGCTCTATCAACGCGCCGCTGAGCTCGGCCACGCCAAATCCATGAACCTGGTGGGGCGATACCTCGAGGAAGGCCAACATTGCCCGGCGGATTACGCTGCCGCCTTTGATTGGTATCGACGCTCTGCCGAAGGTGGGGATTTTCGTGGGCAATTCAGTTTTGCTGCCGTTTTGGTCGATCAAGGGAAAATCGATGAGGCGGTCACATGGCTGCACAAGGCTCTGGCCGGCGGTAATCTCAACTTTCTGCAAGTGGCGCATCGAACCTTGAGCAGTGCCGCACATCCTGAAGTACGAAAGTTGGCCGACGCATTCTTTCAGCGAGCGGCTGAGTTGAGTAATACTGAATCAGCGGTTATTGCCTAACCCCATAATTGGGGTGTCGAATTCTTTTCTTATAAATTAACTGTCAGTGTTGTTTGACAGTGAATAAACTATTGCTTTAGCTTTTCAATGACGCGTCGATTCGTGGCGTTACTGTCGAGTTTTAGATGGATCAATAGTTTTTATTTTATAATTAATGGAATAATTATGAATAATCATCAGTTGTGGGAGGCCAGTTTAGAAGGGGCCAGTTACGAACGGATTGCAGAGCTTGCTGCTAATGCTCCGAGAGTTTTGAATGAAGCTTCAATGGGAGAGTTGGATGGGGGAACACGCGATCAGGGTTTGATATTAACCAAAAAACAGATCATCGATCTGAGGAAATATGAAGCAGCAGGATTGGCGCTTCCCCACCGACTTGATGATGTTGTCCATTACTTGAATTTTGGTACGGGGCAGGATGGTGGCGCGGGATTGAGAGCCGATGATTTTCTGCAGACGTTCGTCCAGACCCGTGAGCATGCCAAGCGCTGGTCGCCGTTGCGTGAGCGAATCATGCTCACCGGGACAGAGCTGAAGCTATTTGGTGCCACCATGGAAATTTACGGCAAAGGTATAGAAGAGATCTATAAGGAGGTCAAAGCCAGTAACTTGCTTGACAAGTATGACGTCAAAACACTTGCAGATCTAAAAAAAATCGAGCTGGAGTTGGGAGAGAAATTCCCAGGACTGGAACTTGAGTCGGATACCATTCCCGACCTGAAAGCTTATCTTGGTAGTATATTCAGTAAAGTTAACTCCAATCTGGCAATTGTTAACGGTATCAAGTTGGATCTGGATGCGTTTGACAAGGATTTGCGCCAGACGATTTTACCCGGTATCAAGTTTAAAGTTGAATTGATCAAGAGAAATCCGTATTCCGATGAAATCAAGGTGCTTGATGAGGTGATTTCTCGACGTGCAGAGCAAATTGCGGAAAAGAATAAGCAGTATCGGGCTCTTGTCGAAAAATCCCTGGGTGCCGCTGCCGGCCTGAATCTGTTTGGTCTGGGCATGGCGATTTATTATGGTGTTGAAGCGGAAAATATCAGAGCCGAGCGCAACGAGCTGACACAAGCACAAGATAGGGATATAGAAATACTCAAGAACAAGAATCAGACGCTGGGTTCTTTGAAACGTGTCGAACAGGATCTTCTGCAACTCGATTTTGTCGCCATTCAAGCGGAAGTTGCCACGAAAAATCTCGTGTTTGTCTGGAATACCGTCTATCGATATATCCAGGAGTCTGCTACGAGCGTTCAGGAAATCAATGATGCGATATCTTTACGTCAATTCCAGCGTAATTTCGAGAAAGTTGTTTCTCCCTGGAAGAAAATCCGAAGCGATGCCGATGCGCTTGTTCAGTTGTTCAAGGAGGCAGACGAGGAGTATGACAAGAGTTCAATTGGAAGATTAAGGATGATGCCGATGATGTTAAGTAGCTCCGTTTACCCCCCATTGAATAAACAGCTGCTGC
The DNA here is from genome assembly GCF_000282355.1 of Pseudomonas sp. GM49. Lineage (GTDB taxonomy): Bacteria > Pseudomonadota > Gammaproteobacteria > Pseudomonadales > Pseudomonadaceae > Aquipseudomonas. Next base: position 39,864 of record NZ_AKJL01000235.1, on the reverse strand, counting down.
AGAAATCCGAGCAGGCAATGCGGGATAAGTGTATTGCAGCTGAAGCGTTGTTCGTCAAACTTAAATATCTACCTGGCTTGTTCGATCAGTTTCAGCGGTTGGTCCAGGATGTTGACGCTTGTTCCACAACTTTGCGTTACGGCAGCCTCGATAGCCAAGTGGAGCTGGAAGCCAAGGTCTGCCAGCTGCTCGAGCTTCAGCGGGAACTGGAAGATGCCGGGACAGACCCGCAAGATATCGAAGAGATCAAGGCTGATCTGGAAGGCGCGCTCAAGAAGGGTCCTGCCAATACTCTTAAATCAGCCGCGTTTATCAGGAATCGTCTGACGAATATCAGTGGTCATTTGGATCGCGATGCAACGCTTGGATATATTTCCGGGCTTGAATTGGAACAGAAAGACGCCGAAGGTTCAAAGGAACGGCTGAATGTTAAGCTGGTTGAGCGTCAAAAGGCTTTGAAGGTGATTGCAGATGCGATCAGCTTGATAGAAAAGACAGCTGTCGAGGATCTCGGGAAAGACGTCAATCTGACCATCGACAAGTTGCAAAAGCTTGGTATGACGCCACCAGAAGTCCAGATTGTAATGTTTGCCATTGAGCAGATAAAAAAATCAATCGGAGATATTGCTTCGGGTGTGACTTTCATTCTCATGATTCATGAAAGTAAAAAACTACAGGCGGAGGTCGATAGTATCTATGCCAAGATGGCGGAAGAGGATAAAAGAATCAAAATCGCAATTGGCAAGATTGATTTCATTCAGGTCATTCATGCTGTGGAGGACCAACGCATCATATATAGCGCTGAATATAAGAATGCAAGCACGGCATTCAGTCGTTTTGTTGCTTTTACACAGCGCGAGACTGTAACGGATGTCAGTGAGCGCTGCGCTCAGTTCATAGGTGAGGCGAACGAGTTTATCGAATTTTTGACAGACGCTGCCAAGCCTTAATCGTAATATCTCTGAATAGCACGGCCAGCAGATTTTCATGTGAAAGCACTGGCCGGGCTTAGGATCAAGGGAATGATCTATGTATGAGTTTTTGCTTGAGCGGCGGCATTTCGATTATTTGAAAGACTACTTTGATTTTCTTGGCGATCTTCCAGAAGCGCTGGAAAAATTTGTGCGCTTGATCTCACTCTATGTAGGTGATGGAAATGTCATGACGACGTCTGATATTAATAAACTGAGGGCTTTGTTGTCATCGAGTCGTGATTATATTCAGAAGTTTGATGGTGATATATCAGTCTTGGATACCGGGCTTTTGGACACTTTGAGTATTTTTTCGACGTTTACTGATGAGTGCGAAGCAATTGCCAGTATTTCCCCGGAAAAGCGGTATCTACAGATAAAATATCTTGATCTTAAACAATTTTGTTTGCCTGTATCTCAAGGGTGGAAGTGCCATTTTCCCTCAGGTGCGGTATGTGCGTTGACTGATGGATTTTCCACGCGCCTATATTTATTTGGAATCAAGGTTTCAGATCTCAAATTTTCCATAAAGAAGCTTCATGAAGGCATTCATAGTATCTTTGTTCGGTTTGTTCGTTGTTTACATAGGAGGATGAGTTGCTGCAATAATTTTTCTTATCTTGAAAGATGCTATCTCTTTGGCTGGGGGGGTTTTCGTGGAGCATTTGCATTTATCCCTTACGAATCCCGGGATGCCCGTGCTGCTCAAGCAAGGCAGCACTTGCGTGAGATATCTTTGATATATACAGCCGCCAGTTCAGCCATCAATAATCTCAATGACTTTTTCTTTGCCATGCTTCGTTTTATCGAGATGGCACAGCAGGAGTTGGTCAGCATAAGAGAAACGATGAAACTGTCGCAATTGCTGTTAATACTGTCAGAGGTCTCTGACAGATTGCAGGAGGTCCATGGGATGATAAGGACGCTGCAGCAGTGGTCTCGGAAATAAAAAAAAGCCCATGATAGGTCATGGGCTTTTACTTAATCTTGCCGCTTGAAACTTGCAGCAGCCCTTATACGTAGAACGACTTCAGCGGCGGGAAACCATTGAACTCAACAGCGCTGTAGCTGGTGGTGTACGCACCGGTCGACAGCCAGTACAGGCGATCACCGATGGCCAGGTTCAGCGGCAGGCCGTACTTGTAGTTCTCGTACATGATATCGGCGCTGTCGCAGGTCGGGCCGGCGATGACCACTTCTTCCATCTCGCCCTTCTTCTCGGTCCAGATCGGGAACTTGATGGCTTCGTCCATGGTTTCGATCAGGCCGGAGAACTTGCCCACATCCGTGTACACCCAGCGCTCGACCGCGGTGCGGGATTTGCGCGCGACCAGCACCACTTCGCTGACCAGGATGCCGGCGTTGGCGATCAGTGAACGGCCTGGCTCGAGGATGATTTCCGGCAGGTCATCACCGAAGTCTTCCTTGAGGAAGCGGATGATTTCTTCCGCGTAGGTTTCCAGGCTGTTGGTGCGGGTGATGTAGTTGGCAGGGAAGCCGCCGCCCATGTTGATCAGCTTCAGGTGAATGCCGTCTTCTTCCTTCAGGCGCTCGAAGATCACTTTGACCTTGGCGATCGCCGCGTCCCAGACGCTGATGTCGCGCTGCTGCGAGCCGACGTGGAACGAGATGCCGTAAGGCACCAGGCCCAGGTCGCGGGCGAGGATCAGCAGGTCCATGGCCATGTCGGTCTGGCAGCCGAATTTGCGCGACAACGGCCAGTCGGCGGTGGTCGAGCCTTCGGTCAGGATGCGTACGTATACTTTTGCCCCTGGTGCCGCCTTGGCGATGTTGCGCAGGTCGGCTTCGGAGTCGGTGGCAAACAGGCGCACGCCTTTCTCGTAGAAGTAGCGGATGTCCTTGGACTTCTTGATGGTGTTGCCGTAGCTGATGTGGTCGGCGCTGACGCCGCGATCGAGTACTTTGTCCAGCTCATAGATCGAGGCGATGTCGAAGCTCGAGCCTTTCTCTTTGAGCAGGTCGATGATTTCGACGGCCGGGTTGGCCTTGACCGCGTAGTAGACCTTGGCGAATTCGAAACCGGCGCGCAGGTCGTCATAGGCCTGGGCGATCATCGCGGTGTCGATCACCACGAACGGGGTTTCCTGCTTGTCGGCGAACGCCTTCATTTTCTGAAAGGTTTCGCGCGCGAAATAGTCTTCGACCTGGATCGACATACCTGGGAGCTCCTAAAGGCAAACGTTGTTAATCAATGGGTGCAAATGAACGTCCTCCGTATCCCCACTTTGGTTCGCCTACTTCCCAAGGCATGTCGCCGAAAGCAAAAAGGCCATGGGAAGTGGTGCTTTCCCTTGGCCTTGCTGTCTCGTCGTCAGTACTTGAGCCGGATGGATCGTTTCCAGCATGGACGTTCGGCGCGAACTTTAGGGCGTGAGAGGCTTGAGATCAACAAAAAATGTCGCGTTTTTGCACTCTTCTGACGCGCGTTGCGGGCATCACTCTTTGTAACCGACTCAGATGACAGGCGGATGTTCCCGAAGAATTGTGCAGTGTTAAAAATACCTGCACGTTCGCTGCTTTTGTGCGCTAGATCGCTAGGAAGTGCGATAGCGTCAACATCGGCGACGTTGGCTGCGAAAAGGTAGGCTGAGAGGGGGATTGACTATTTCGGAGCGTGTTACCGGATAGATTTTACAGTCGCTACTGTTGATATTTTTTTCCGGCCTGCGAATCGCTGGAAAATAGCACAGTACCTGTGGGAGCGAGCTGGCTCGCGATGACATTTTCACAGCCGGCATCGTAGTTGCCTGAAATGGCGCCATCGCGAGCCAGCTCGCTCCCACAGGTTTTGTATTTTTACCGGGTAATGTGGGCTGTCAGGCAACCACTGCCTCGGCCGGCGACACGATGCTGGTCTTCATTCCCCGCGAACGTCCCGAACTCAGGTAGGCCGCAATCGACTCCTGCGTCACCTCACCCAAAAACACCCGCTCGGCATCCATCACCGGCAACCACGCCCGATTGAACTCGTACATGCGCGACAACAGGATGCGCAGATGTTCGTCGTACGCCGCCGTGGCGTTGAACTCGCGTTGGTACTGCGCGCAGGTGCCAGTCTGACGGTGCAGGTCGCGACGGCACACGTAACCCAGGGCTTTGTTCTCGGCACAAGTAACCACCATGTATCGACGGTCATGCTCGTCCATCAACTCCAGCGCCTCGGCCACCGGGGTTTGCGGGCTGACGGAGGGCGCGTTGTCCGCCGCGTCTTCGGCTTTCACCAGCAACAGACGCTTGAGTGTGCTGTCCTGGCCGACGAAGTTGCTGACAAACTCATCCGCCGGATGCGCTAGCAGCGTGTCCGGGTGATCGATCTGCAGCAGCTTGCCGGCGCGGAAGATCGCGATTTTGTCGCCGAGCTTGATCGCCTCGTCGATGTCATGGCTGACCATGATCACGGTCTTGTTCAGCGCCCGCTGCATCTCGAAGAATTCGTTCTGGATCATTTCGCGGTTGATCGGGTCGACCGCGCCGAACGGTTCGTCCATCAACAGCAACGGTGCATCTGCGGCCAATGCGCGGATTACGCCGATCCGCTGCTGCTGACCACCGGACAACTCCCGCGGATAGCGATGCAGGTATTGCTTGGGTTCGAGCTTGATCATGTTCATCAACTCGCGGGCGCGGTCGTGACATTTCTGTTTGTCCCAGCCGAGCAGCTTCGGCACCACCACAATGTTCTCTTCGATGGTCATGTTCGGGAACAGACCGATCTGCTGGATCACGTAGCCGATGTTGCGACGCAGGGTAACTTCGTCGAGGCCTGTGGTGTCTTCGCCGTTGATCAGGATCTTGCCCGAGGTCGGCGTGATCAGGCGGTTGATCATTTTCAACGTGGTGCTTTTGCCGCAACCCGATGGCCCGAGGAACACGCAGATTTCGCCTTCATTGACGGTCAGGCTCACCGAGTCCACGGCTTTCACATCTTTGCCGTTGCTTTGGAAGGTCTTGCTGAGGTTTTGAAGTTCGATCATTTCAGGAGTCCTTTTGGAGTCAACGAGCGTTGCAGCACTTGCAGAAAGAGGTCGGCGATGATCGCCAGTACACTGACCAGCACAGCGCCGACAATCAGCATCGACATGTCGCTGCGGCTGATGGAAGCGAGGATGAGTACGCCGAGGCCGCCGGCGCCGATGGTGGCGGCGATGGTCATGACACCGATGTTCATGACCACGGCGGTGCGCACACCGGCGAGGATCACCGGCACGGCGATGGGCAACTCGACCATGCGCAGGCGCTGGCCGAAGGTCATGCCGATGCCGCGCGCGGCTTCGCGGATGCCCGGTTCGACGCTGGTCAGGGCGAGGTAGGTGTTACGCATGATTGGCAGCAGCGAGTAGAGAAACACCGCGGTGATCGCCGGCATCGGCCCCAGGCCCTGGCCGAATGTCGAGTACACCGGCAACAACAAACCGAACAGCGCAATCGACGGGATGGTCAACAGCACCGTGGCGCTGGCTTGTAGGGGGCCGGCCAGGGTCGGGAACCGCGCCATCAGAATGCCCAGCGGCACGCCGACCAGAATCGCCAGGCTCACGGCAATGCCGACCAGGGTGATGTGTTGCCAGGTCAGGTGCAGCACTTGCGACCAGTCGAGATGGGAAAAGGCGTTGAGAAAATCCATATCGTCTCCTCCTCAGTTCAAGGGATGCTGGCGCAGGAAATCTGCGGCAACGGATGCAGGGCTTTGATGATCGACATCGACCCGGGCGTTGAGCAGGCGCATGGTTTCGTCATCGAACAGGTCAGCCAGTGGCTTGAGCAGGGCGGCCAGTTGCGGATGCGCAGCGAGGTATGCCTGGCGCACGACCGGTGCGGCGGTGTAGTCGGGGAAGTAGTGCTTGTCGTCTTCCAGCAACTTGAGTTTGAACGCGCTCAAGCGTCCGTCGGTGGTGTAGACCAGACCGGCAAACACCTGGCCGTTGCGCAGGGCGGTGTAGACCAGGCCTGCGTCCATTTGCCGGATGTTTTTGCGGGTCAGGTCCATGCCGTAGAGCTCGACCATGCCGGCCAGGCCGTCGGAGCGGTTGGCAAACTCGGTGTCCAGCGCCACCAGCGGATTGTCCTTGGCCTCGGCGCGCAATGTGCGGTCGAGGTCACTGATGGTGTGAACTTGCGGGTACTCGGCGGCGATGTTTGCCGGTAGCGCCAGCGCATAGGTGTTGCTGAATTTCGACGGCGAGAGCCAGGTCAGGCCTTTCTTCGCGTCCAGTTCAGTGACCCGTGCCAATGACTGCTGGCTGTCGAGTTTTTCCGTCACATGGTTGTAGGACACCAGGGACACGCCGGTGTATTCCCAGACCATGTCCAGTTGGCCGCTTTCCTGGGCACTGCGGGCCAGGTTGCTACCGAGGCCGCCGGTGACCTGGGCGTCATAACCTTTGCTGCGCAGGTATTGAGCAGTGATTTCCGCGAGCAGGGTCTGTTCGGTGAACACCCGGGCGCCGATGCGGATAAGCGGTTTTTCCGTAGCCTGGGCAAATCCTGCGCACAGCAGAACGCAGCCTAGTAAAAAGCTTGATGTTTTCATGACGATTCCTTTGCCGAGGCTTAAGACGGGCGCAAGCCGCGTTCGAGCCAGAGGCGACTGCTGAGTGTGACCACTCCGTCCAGCAACAAGGCCAGCAACGCGGTGCAGGCGGCACCGAGCAGCAGCTGCGGCTGATTGTTCAGGGCAATTGCGGGGAATATCAGGCTGCCAAGACTGTTCGCGCCGATCAGGAACGCCAGCGGCGCAGTCCCGACGTTGATCGCCAAAGCCACGCGCACGCCACCGATGATGATCGGCACCGCGTTGGGCAACTCGACTCTGCGCAGTACCTGGAGCGGAGTCATGCCGATGCCGACGGCGGCTTCCTTGAGCGAGCCCTGAACGTTTTTCAGGCCTTCGTAGGTGTTGCGCACGATGGGCAAGAGCGAGGCGAGGAACAGGGCGAAGATGGCCGGACCGCTGCCGATGCCGAGGATGCCGAGGGCGATGGCCAGGACGGCCAAGGGGGGAACGGTGTTGCCGATATTGAAGAACTGCATGAAGCGTTCGGCGCGGCCGACCATGGACGGGCGGCTGAGGAGGATGCCGGCAGGAATGCCCACGACAAGGGCGGCCAGCATGGAAGCGAGGACAAGAATCAGATGAGCTTGCAGGTAAAACAACAAATCGTCGCGGTAATGTTCGATCGTATTGATGCCGATCCAATGGATCAGCAGGGCCAGAAGGGCGATTACCAGCGCGCCTCCTATCAGCCCTTTGCCATAGTGGATAGCCACAGGCGGACTCCTTTTTTCAGTCGGCGAACACTGGCAATGCCTTACTTGGCTGCCGAAGAAATGTTCGCGAAAAGCAGCTCGTTCAGGCCGGCATTGCGGCGTGAAAGCGAGCCATGAGCACAGCCTCGTCAGGCTGAATTGCAGGTGTTTCAGGCCCCCGACGAGTGGTCGTAACGGGGAATGGACGTCTTCATTGTCTGAAAGGTTCCCCCAATCCAACATTATTTGGCCACCTGTCGTCGCACCTCGACTCACGTAGCAGCTGCCTCGCGGGCTTGGCAGCTGCTACGGGCGAACGGTGGTCCGGAGGTCGCGATTTGGGCTATACTCGCCGCCCTTTTTTGAATCACCTGCCAGGCGATTTCCCATGACCAAACAGGCCGCCGAAGTCGCGAAACGCCGCACTTTCGCCATTATTTCCCACCCCGATGCCGGTAAAACCACCATCACCGAGAAGCTCTTGCTGATGGGCAAGGCGATTGCGGTAGCCGGTACGGTGAAATCTCGTAAATCCGATCGCCATGCCACCTCCGACTGGATGGAAATGGAAAAGCAGCGGGGTATTTCCATTACCACGTCGGTCATGCAGTTCCCGTATCGCGAGCACATGATCAACCTGCTCGACACCCCGGGCCACGAAGACTTCTCCGAAGATACCTACCGCACCTTGACGGCGGTGGACTCGGCCCTGATGGTTCTCGACGGCGGTAAAGGTGTAGAGCCACGGACCATCGCCCTGATGGATGTCTGCCGTCTGCGTGACACGCCGATCGTCAGCTTCATCAACAAACTTGACCGTGACATCCGCGACCCGATCGAACTGCTCGACGAAATCGAAGCCGTCCTCAAGATCAAGGCTGCGCCGATCACCTGGCCGATCGGTTGCTACCGTGACTTCAAAGGCGTGTATCACCTCGCCGATGACTACATCATCGTGTACACCGCCGGTCACGGCCACGAGCGCACCGAAACCAAGATCATCGAAAAGCTCGACTCCGACGAGGCGCGTGCGCATCTGGGTGACGAGTACGAGCGTTTCCTCGAACAGCTTGAGCTGGTGCAGGGCGCCTGCCACGAGTTCAACCAGCAGGAGTTCCTCGACGGTCAACTGACCCCGGTGTTCTTCGGTACGGCGCTGGGCAACTTCGGTGTCGACCACGTCCTCGACGCCGTGGTCGATTGGGCACCGCGCCCTCTGGCGCGCGTGGCCAACGAGCGCACGGTGGAGCCGGTGGAAGAGAAGTTCTCGGGCTTCATCTTCAAGATCCAGGCAAACATGGACCCGAAACACCGCGACCGCATCGCCTTCATGCGTATCTGCTCGGGCAAGTACGAAAAAGGCATGAAGATGCGCCACGTGCGCACCGGCAAGGACGTGCGGATCGGCGACGCGCTGACCTTCTTCTCCTCCGAACGTGAGCAACTGGAAGAAGCTTTTGCCGGCGACATCATCGGCCTGCACAACCACGGCACCATCCAGATCGGCGACACCTTCAGCGAAGGCGAAGTCCTGGGCTTCACCGGCATCCCGCACTTCGCCCCGGAACTGTTCCGTCGCGTACGCCTGAAAGATCCGCTGAAGTCCAAGCAGCTGCGCCAAGGCCTGCAACAACTGGCCGAAGAAGGCGCGACCCAGGTGTTCTTCCCGGAACGCAGCAACGACATCATCCTCGGCGCCGTCGGTGTGCTGCAGTTCGATGTGGTCGCCAGCCGTTTGAAAGAGGAATACAAGGTCGAATGCTCCTACGAGCCGATCACCGTTTATTCCGCACGCTGGATCGAGTGCAGCGACAAGAAGAAGCTTGAGGAATTCTCCAACAAGGCTGTGGAAAACCTGGCACTGGATGGCGGCGGTCATCTGACTTACCTCGCACCGACCCGGGTCAACCTGGCGCTGATGGAAGAGCGCTGGCCGGATGTGAAATTCCGTGCGACGCGTGAGCATCATTAAGCGCTGAGTTGCAAAATCAAAAAGCCCCGCGCGAATGCCTCGGGGCTTTTTAATGTCTGGCAAATCTCCCTGTGGGAGCGAGCTTGCTCGCGATGATCTCAAGTGCGCCGCGTTTATTCAGAGTGCGCGTCATCGTTAACGGCCATCGCGAGCAAGCTCGCTCCTACAGGGTGCTTCGGTGTTAGTGGAATTGTGAATAACCCTTATTCAAAACCAGTCTCCAAACCCACGGCATTTTCCCCTGATCAACAGCGTCCAATCTGGAGAACCCGGCTGATCGGAACTAGATTTCACTCAGCACCAGACAGGCACTCTACGAAAGGAAGGAATCGGCTATGAACAGGTTGTTTCGCGTTTTACTGCTGTTGAAGGTGTTGGTGATGCTCTCGCTCGGAACTTCGATGGCGTGGGCCGAGTGCATCGATCATGGAGAGCAGGCTTCAAGCGGGCAAGCGGGTTACGCGGGGTTGATGCTCGCCAAATCCGAATCGGAACCGGGCGATAAGGGGCAGGGTGGTGCTGACAACGACGATGATTCGACCACCGACGAGCCGGACTCCGATGAAGAAGAAGGCGACAGCCAGACGTAAGCCGCAGACAAAAGAAAACCCCCTCTACCAGACCGATGCGCAATCGAAGTAGAAGGGGTTTGGTTAACGCGTTACCTGTGGGAGCAAGCCCGCCCCCACATTTTTATGCCGCGCCGTCGAGGAATTGCTCGGCGTAGTGGCAGGCCACCTGGCGGCCGTCGAGCAGGCGCAGGGCCGGCTCTTCAGTGCTGCAACGCTCGGTGGCGTACGGGCAGCGCTTGTGGAAGGCGCAGCCGGATGGTGGGTTCAGCGGGTTGGGCAATTCGCCGACGATCTTGATTTTCGGCTTGTCCGGATCCGGGTGGATGGCCGGCGTCGCCGACAACAGCGCCTGGGTGTAGGGGTGCAGGGGACGGGAGTAAATGTCCTCTTTCGCACCCATTTCCACCGGGCGACCGAGGTACATCACCATCACATGGTCGGCAACGTGGCGTACCACTGCCAGGTTGTGGGAGATGAACACGTAGGCGGTGTTGAACTCTTGCTGCAAATCCATGAACAGGTTGAGCACCTGCGCCTGAATCGATACGTCCAGCGCCGAGGTCGGTTCGTCCGCCACCAGCACTTTCGGTTGCAGCATCATCGCCCGGGCCAGGGCGATCCGCTGGCGCTGACCGCCGGAGAACATGTGCGGATAACGCTGGTAGTGCTCGGGACGCAAGCCCACCTGCTTCATCATCGCCTGGACTTTCTCGCGACGTTCGGCGGCGCTCAGGTTGGTGTTGATCAATAATGGCTCTGCAAGCTGATCACCGACTTTCTGTCGTGGGTTCAACGAGGCGTACGGGCTCTGGAACACCATCTGCACGTCTTTGCGCAGTTGCTTGCGCTGGGCCTTGTCGGCACCGGCGACTTCCTGGCCGGCGATTTTCAAGGAGCCGGAGGACGGCTCTTCGATCAGGGTCAGGGCACGGGCCAGGGTGGATTTGCCGCAGCCCGACTCGCCGACGACCGCGAGGGTCTTGCCGGCTTCCAGTTCGAACGACACACCGTTGAGGGCGCGCACGGTGGCGTGACCCTTGAACAGGCCTCGGGACACCTCGTAGTGACGGGTCAGGTCGCGGGCGGTAAGAACGACGGCCATTACGCCACCTCCTGGTTCAGCGGGTAGAAGCAGCGAGCGAGGCTGTTGCTTTTCTGGTCAAGGGCCGGACGTTGCTGGCGGCAGTTGTCTTTCACGTACGGGCAGCGCGGCGACAGCAGGCAGCCCTGAGGACGGTCGTAGCGACCGGGAACGATGCCAGGCAGGGTCGACAGGCGGGTGGCACCCAGGCTGTGTTCCGGAATCGCCTTGAGCAGTGCTTCGCTGTACGGGTGTGCCGGGATGTCGAACAGTTGCGGCACCTGGCCCACTTCGACCGCTTGGCCGGCGTACATCACGCACACGCGCTGGGCGGTTTCGGCCACTACGGCGAGGTCGTGGGTGATCAGCACCAGGCCCATGTTCTGCTCTTTCTGCAACGCCAGCAGCAGGTCCATGATCTGCGCCTGAATGGTCACGTCCAGCGCCGTGGTCGGTTCGTCGGCGATCAGCAGTTTCGGCTCGCCGGCAATCGCCATGGCAATCGCGACACGCTGGCTCATGCCGCCGGACAGTTGATGCGGGTAGGCGTCCATACGGCTGGCGGCACCCGGGATTTCAACTTTTTCCAGCAGTTCGATGGCGCGCTTGCGGGCAGCCTTGCCGGACATTTTCAGGTGCAGGCGCAGCACTTCTTCAATCTGGAAGCCGACGGTGTAGCTCGGGTTCAGCGCGGTCATCGGATCCTGGAAGACCATGGACAGGTCTTTACCGACGATCTGTCGACGCTGGCGATTGTTGAGCTTGAGCATGTTCTTGCCGTCGAAATTCAGGGCGTCAGCGGTGACGATCCCCGGATGCTCGATCAGGCCCATCAGCGCCATCATGGTCACGGACTTGCCGGAACCCGACTCGCCAACGATGGCCAGCACTTCGCCCTTGTCCACTGTCAGGTCGAGGCCGTCGACTACTGGCGTGGCGTTTTTGTCGCCGAAGCGAACGTTGAGATTCTTGATTTCTAGCAATGACATGGGAATCTCCTCAGGCGGCGTTCTTGAGTTTCGGGTCCAGCGCGTCGCGCAGGCCGTCACCCATCAAGTTGATTGCCAGCACGCTGAGCAAAATGGTCAAGCCAGGCAGGCTCACGACCCACCAGGCGCGTTCGATGTAGTCGCGGGCCGAAGCCAGCATGGTGCCCCACTCAGGGGTTGGCGGTTGTACGCCAAGGCCGAGGAAGCCCAGTGCGGCGGCATCGAGGATCGCCGAAGAGAAGCTCAGGGTGGCCTGAACGATCAGCGGCGCCATGCAGTTGGGCAGCACGGTAACGAACATCAGGCGCGGCAGGCCGGCACCGGCCAGGCGCGCAGCGGTCACGTAGTCGCGGTTCAGCTCGCCCATCACCGCGGCGCGGGTCAGGCGAACATAGGACGGCAGGGATACCACGGCGATGGCGATCACGGTGTTGATCAGGCCAGGGCCGAGGATGGCGACGATCGCCACGGCCAGCAGCAGGGACGGCAGGGCCAGCATGATGTCCATCAGGCGCATGATGGTCGGGCCGAGCACGCGCGGGAAGAACCCGGCGAACAGACCCATCAGGATGCCCGGAATCAGCGACATGACTACCGACGACAGGCCGATCATCAAGGACAGGCGCGAACCGTGGATCAGACGCGACAGCAGGTCGCGACCGAGTTCATCGGTCCCCAGCAGAAACTGGATTTGCCCGCTTTCCAGCCAGGCCGGCGGGGTCAGCAGGAAGTCGCGGTACTGCTCGCTCGGGTTATGCGGCGCGACCCAAGGGGCGAAGATTGCGCAGAAAATCACCAGCAGCATGAACATCAGGCCGGCGACGGCACCTTTGTTCTTGGAGAACGCTTGCCAGAATTCTTTGTACGGAGACGGGTACAGCAGGCTTTGATCGACTGCTACCGGTGGAATTGGAGTGGTCATGGTCATGATCTCAGCGCTGATGACGGATGCGTGGGTTGGCAAAGCCGTAGAGGATGTCCACTACGAAGTTGACCAGAATCACCAGGCAGGCGATTAACAGGATGCCGTTTTGCACGACGGGATAGTCCCGGGCGCCAATGGCTTCGATCAGCCATTTGCCGATGCCGGGCCACGAGAAGATGGTTTCGGTCAGGACCGCACCGGCCAGCAGGGTGCCGACTTGCAGGCCGACCACCGTCAGTACCGGGATCAGCGCGTTACGCAGGCCGTGTACGAACACCACGCGTGCCGGCGACAGGCCTTTGGCCTTGGCGGTGCGGATGTAGTCTTCACGCAACACTTCGAGCATCGACGAGCGGGTCATCCGCGCGATCACTGCCAGCGGAATGGTGCCGAGCACGATGGCCGGCAGGATCAGATGGTGCAGGGCGTCGAAGAAGGCGTCCGGCTCGTCGGCCAGCAGGGTGTCGATCAGCATGAAACCGGTGCGTGGCTCGATGTCGTAGAGCAGGTCGATACGCCCGGAAACCGGGGTCCAGCCCAGGCTCACCGAGAAGAACATGATCAGGATCAGACCCCACCAGAAGATCGGCATCGAGTATCCCGCTAGGGAGACTCCCATCACCCCATGGTCGAACAGGGACCCTCGCTTGAGTGCCGCGATCACTCCGGCCAGAAGGCCCAGGACACCGGCGAACAACAGCGCGGCCGAGGACAGTTCCAGGGTCGCGGGGAATAGAGAGGTGAATTCGGTCCAGACGCTTTCACGGGTTCGCAGTGATTCACCGAGATCGCCGTGGGCCAGTTTGCCGATGTAATCCAGGTACTGGGCATACAGGGGTTTGTTCAGACCTAGGCGTTCCATTGCCTGAGCGTGCATTTCCGGGTCGACTCTGCGTTCGCCCATCATGACTTCCACGGGGTCGCCAGGGATCATGCGAATCAACGCGAATGTCAGCAAGGTGATGCCGAAAAACGTGGGGATCAGTAACCCCAGTCGGCGGGCAATAAAACTAAACATCGTAAGGTGTACCTCATCAGCCGGTTAGGCGTGCCCGGCATGCCTGGGGTCAGGCATGCCGGGAGTTTTCTTATCTACTTCACCTGGGTGGTGGCGAAGTTATTAGTGGTGAGGGGGCTAATTTGATAGCCCTCTACGTTGTTGCGCATTGCAGTAAACATTCTAGTGTGCGCCATGCTGATCCATGGCTGGTCCTGGTTGAAAATAACCTGGGCCTGTTCGTAGAGCGCTGCACGCTCGGCCGGATCGGTTTTTTCACGGGCCTGATCGATCAGCGCCTGGAACTTGTCATTGCACCAGCGGGCGTAGTTTTCTCCGTTCTTGGCCGCTTCACAACTGAGCATAGGCGTCAGGAAGTTATCCGGGTCGCCGTTATCGCCCGCCCATCCGGCGGAAACCATGTCGTGCTCGCCGTTTTTGGCGCGTTTGAGCATTTCGCCCCATTCCATCACGCGGATGTCGATCTTGATCCCGACCTTGGCCAGGTCGGCTTGCATCATCTGCGCGCCGAGCATTGGGTTCGGGTTGGTCGGACCGCCACCGTTGCGGGTGAACAGGGTGAAGGTGGTGCCTTCCGGTACGCCAGCTTCCTTGAGCAGGGCGCGAGCCTTGTCCAGGTCATGGGCCGGGTTCTTCAGGCTGTGGTTGTAGCCCAGCAGGGTGTCCGGGTACGGGTTGACCCCGGCGGTTGCATTGCCCTTGCCGAACAACGCATTGACATACGCCTCTTTGTCGAAGGCGATGTCGATGGCTTTGCGCACCCGCACGTCACTCATGTACTTGTGCGTGGTGTTCATGGCGACGTAGGAAACGGTCATCGCGTTCAGCTCATCGACCTTCAACTTGTCGTCTTTCCTGATGCTCGGGATGTCATCCGGCTTCGGATACAGCGCGACCTGGCACTCGTTGGCCTTGAGCTTCTGCAGACGTACGTTGTTGTCGGTGGCGATGGCCAGGATCAGCGCATCAGCAGGTGGCTTGCCACGGAAGTACTCCGGGTTGGCCTTGAAGCGAACCTGGGCGTCCTTGTTGTAACGCTGGAACACGAACGGACCGGTGCCGACTGGCTTGTTGTTCAGGTCGCCGGTCTTGTTGGCCTTGAGCAACTGGTCGGCGTACTCGGCGGAGTAGATCGAAGAGAAGGCCATGGCAATGTCGGCCAGGAACGGCGCTTCGCGACGGGTCAGGGTGAACTTGACCGTGTTGTCGTCGACTTTCTCGACGCTCTTGAGCAGCTCCTTGAAGCCCATGCTTTCAAAGTACGGGAAGCCTACGCTCGATAGCTTGTGCCACGGATGATTCGGGTCCAGCTGACGCTGGAAGCTCCAGACCACGTCGTCGGCATTCAGGTCGCGGGTCGGCTTGAAGTATTCGGTGGTGTGGAACTTGACGCCTTTACGCAGATGGAACGTGTAGCTCAGGCCGTCTTCGCTGATGTCCCAGGATTCGGCCAGTGCCGGAATCACATCAGTGGTGCCGGGCTTGAAGTCTGCCAGGCGATTGAAGATGGTTTCGGCCACGGCATCGGCAGTGACTGCAGTCGTGTACTGGACCATGTCGAAGCCTTCAGGGCTGGCTTCCGTGCAAACCACCAGGGGTTTGGCCGAAACGCCGACAGCGACACTGAGCAACGCGGCCGCGATGGCCGCACGTAGGGGAAGCATTTTCATCAAGAACCCTCTGCAATCAGTTAAAGGACAAAAGCCGAACGGTCGATTCGTCATTGAATCAGCCGTTCGGCACGTGCATTACAGGATGTTGAACGGAACCGTGGTCACGAGACGGAACTCGTTGATGCTGCCGTCAGCCTGGTTTTCGCTGGCACGGTGAGCGGTGTAGGTACCGCGGATCGTGGTGGCCTTGAGCGGGCCGCTCTGCACGGCGTAGGTCGCGCCGATGCCGTATTCATAGTGGTGTTCGCCATCCTGGGACTGGATGCCGTCGTAACCCTTGCCTGCCACGCCGTCGTTGCCGGTGTAGTGAGTACCGTCGATGCCCCAGCCGCGAGCCTGGTAGATGTTGAACTTCAGGCCTGGCACGCCGTATTCGGCCATGTTCAGACCGTAGGCAACCTGGAACGATTTTTCGTTCGGGCCGTTGAAGTCCGACAGCAGGGAGTTGGCCAGGTAGATGCCGTTGGTTTCGTGCAGGTAGTCGAAGTACTCGTTACCGTTCACTTCCTGGTACGAGAAGGTCAGGGTGTGAGCCTGGTGGGTCAGACCGAACGACAGCGAGTAGGTGTCGTTGTCGATGTCGCCGATCAGGGCTTTACCGGTTTCCTTGGTTTTGTAGTAGTTCAGGCCGGTGGTCAGGCTCAGTACCTGGCTGTCGCCCAGTACGTGAGAGGCGCCGAAGTAGTACTGGTTCCAGATGTCTTCAGCCTGGGTCGCCCAGAGGCTGGTGGTCAGGCTGGCGAGCGGGTTGTAGGTGATACCGCCGGTGTAGACGTGGTCGGTTTCGACGATGCCGTTGGCGTATTCAGTGCGGAATTTGCGCTGGCTTTCTTCGGTACGCGGTGAGTTGCGGTCGAAGGTGGCCAGGTCGAAGGCCAGGTTGTTCAGCTCTTCGCTGTGGATGGCCACACCTTCGAAGCTCGAAGGCAGTGCACGGTTACCGATCACGTCGACCATCGGGCTGCTGAAGTTCATGCGGCCGGCGGTCAGGGTGGTGTTGGAGACACGGGCCTTGACGTTGGCCAGGCCCACTTTGCTCCACTGGCCTTGAGCGTCGCCGCCTTCTTTGGTCAGGGTACGGTTGTTGCCCGCGCCTGGACGAGAGCCCGGTGCGCCACCGTTGTTGGACGCCAGGTCTTTGCGGTCACGGTCCAGGGCAATGGCGTTGTAGGCGGCGACTTCAGTGCTGAAACCGACAGTGCCTTCGGTGAAGCCCGAGTTGTACTTGAGGATGGTGCCCTGGACCCAGTTGATCCGGCGATCGGTCGGGGTCGAAACGCCGTCTTTCTTGTAGGCGAACTTGGCGCCGCGTTGCAGTTGCTCGTTGGCGTACCAGTTACGAGTGGTGCCGGTGATCGACTGGCCTTCGACAAAGCCGGTGGCTTCGCTTTGGGCGCTTTTCTCGTTCACGGTAACCGGGGTGAAAGCCTGGCTTTGGGTTTCTGCGTAAGCCGTGGCGGTTACGCTGCTGATGGCCAAGGCCAATAACGCGGTGCTGCTCAGTTTCATGGGTAAAGCTCCTTACTTTCTTTTTTTATACCGGTCTTATTTTTTGATCCGGCTATTGGTTTAGAACTCGTTCACGGCGTCGCAAACGTTTGCTGTCGGCCAAATTGGCGAAAGACGGCAAAGCGTCTGCGTGAGGGCGGAAAATCCGCCCCCGGGCATTTCTGGCTAATCGGTTATTTTTCTATGCTGACACCCGAGAAAACATTGCGGCCGAACGGGCTCACCTTGAACCCTTCGATTTTGGCGCTCAGCGGCTGGTTGACCGTTGAGTGGGCGACTGGCGTGATCGGCACTTGCTGCTTGAGCAACTGCTGCGCCTGTTTGTAGAGCTGGGTGCGCTGGTTGCGGTCGGTGACGACCTTGGCCTGCTTGATCAGCTTGTCGTAAGCCGGATCACACCACATCGAGTAGTTGTTGCCGCCAATGGCGTCGCAGCTGTAGAGCGTGCCCAACCAGTTGTCCGGATCACCGTTGTCACCGGTCCAGCCGATCAGGCTGATGTCGTGCTCGCCATTCTTGGTGCGCTTGATGTACTCGCCCCACTCGTAGCTGACGATCTTGACCTTGAGGCCGATCTTCGCCCAGTCAGCCTGGAGCATCTCGGCCATCAATTTGGCGTTGGGGTTGTACGGACGCTGGACCGGCATGGCCCAGAGGGTGATTTCAGTGCCTTCCTTGACGCCGGCAGCCTTGAGCAATTCCCTGGCTTTTTCCGGGTTATAGGCGGCGTCCTTGATGGTCTCGTCGTAGGACCATTGGGTCGGCGGCATGGCGTTGACCGCCAGTTGCCCCGCGCCTTGGTAAACGGCATTGAGAATGCCTTGCTTGTTCACCGCCATGTCCAGCGCCTGGCGCACTTCGAGCTGGTCGAACGGCTTGTGGCGCACGTTGTAGGCGATGTAGCCGAGGTTGAAACCTGGCTTCTCGATCAGTTGCAGCGCGGGGTCGTTCTTCAGCGCGGTCACATCGGCAGGGCGCGGGTGCAGGGTGATCTGGCACTCGCCGGCCTTGAGTTTCTGCACCCGCACCGAGGCGTCAGTGTTGATGGCGAAAATCAGGTTGTCGAGCTTGACGCGGCTTGGGTCCCAGTAATGCTTGTTGCCGGTGTAACGGATGTTCGAGTCTTTCTGGTAGCTCTTGAACACGAACGGCCCGGTGCCGACCGGCTTCTGGTTGATGTCGCTCGGCTTGCCTTCGGCCAGCAGCTTGTCGGCGTACTCGGCCGAAAGGATGGCGGCGAAGCTCATGGCGATGTTCTGGATGAACGCGGCGTCCACGCTATTGAGCGTAAAGACCACGGTCAGCGGCCCGGTCTTTTCGACCTTGGCTATGTTCTTGTTCAGGCTCATGCCGTTGAAGTACGGAAACTCTGTCGGATAAGCCTTACGGAAAGGTTGTTGCGGATCGAGCATGCGATTGAACGTGAACAGCACGTCATCGGCGTTGAAATCGCGGGTCGGCGTGAAGTATTTGGTGGTATGAAACTCCACCCCTTCACGTAGGTGAAAGGTATATTTGAGGCCGTCCTCGGAAACATCCCAGCTCGTGGCCAGGCCCGGTACGACGTTGGTCGCGCCTTTTTCAAACTCTGCCAGTCGGTTGTACAGCGGTTCGGCGGCGTCGTTGTCGGTCGCAGTGGTGTACTGCGCCGTATCGAAACCGGCGGGGCTGCCCTCGGAGCAGAACACCAGGCTGTTGTTGGCGGCCTGGCTGATGGAGGTGGCGGCCAACAGGCCGGTGCCCAGCAATGCGGATAAAACCAAGGTATGGCGCATAACGCTCCCTTTTCTCTCAAAGTGTTGTCAATGAGCCGCAGTCCCGTTCGCGGACGTAGAGGCATCACTGATTTCAAGCCATGCACGCAGCAGTAACCGATGACCCACGCGCGCACTGGTCGGATCCCGACGGTATGAGCCATGGGTCCGGCAGTAAATGCGTAGAGTCCTAAAGACTCGTAGGAAATGGCAACGCGTCCTCACCCGATGCTGTAGTCAGCTGCGGATTTGGATGTAGGCAAATTCCTGCTTTCTCGGTAGATAAAGCAACGGCGACGTCAGAAACGTCGCCGTTGCAAAACCTTATTTGCTGACGCTGACGCCGTAGAAGGAGTTCAAGCCAAATGGGCTGATCTTGAAGTCCTGCACGTTGGCGCGCATGGGTTGGAACACCGTCGAGTGAGCGATAGGTGTCATTGGTACAGCATCTTTGAGGAGGTGTTGCGCCTGCTTGTACAGTTCGGTGCGCTTGGCCTGGTCCGAGGTGCGCTTGGCTTGCTTGACGGTGTCGTCAAACTTCTTGTCGCACCACTTGGAGAAGTTGTTGCCTTCCAGCGAGTCGCAGCCGAACAACACGTTCAGCCAGTTGTCCGGATCACCATTGTCGCCGCTCCAGCCAATCAGCATCGCCTGGTTTTCGCCGCCTTTGGAGCGCTTGATGTACTCGCCCCACTCGTAGCTCTGGATCTTGACCTTGAGGCCGATCTTGGACCAGTCGGACTGCAGCATTTCTGCCATCAGTTTGGCGTTCGGGTTGTATGGACGCTGTACCGGCATCGCCCAGAGAACGATTTCGGTGCCATCTTTCACGCCCGCTTCCTTGAGCAGCTCTTTGGCTTTCTCAGGGTTGTACGGTGCATCCTTGATGGTGGTGTCGTAGGACCACTGGGTCGGCGGCATGGCGTTGACGGCCAGTTGGCCGGCGCCCTGGTACACGGAGTCGATGATCTGTTGCTTGTTGACCGCCATGTCCAGTGCCTGGCGAACTTTCAGTTCGGCCAGCGGGTTGGCGTCCGTTTGCCCCTTGACCTTGGGCATCACGTTGTAGGCGATGTAACCCAGGTTGAAACCGGCCTGGTCAGGCAGTTTCAGGTCCTTGTCTTCCTTGAGCGCCTTCAGGTCGGCCGGACGAGGGAACAGGGTGACCTGGCACTCGTTTTTCTTCAGCTTCTGGATACGTACCGACGGGTCGGTGGTGATGGCGAAGATCAGGTTGTCGATCTTCACGTCATCAGGCTTCCAGTAGTCCTTGTTCCCGGTGTAGCGGATGTTGGAGTCTTTCTGGTAGCTCTTGAACACGAACGGACCAGTGCCAACCGGCTTCTGGTTGATGTCGGCGGCCTTGCCTTCCTTGAGCAGCTGGGCAGCGTACTCGGCGGACTGGATCGAGGCGAAGCTCATGGCCATGTTCTGGATGAACGCGGCATCGACGTCTTTGAGGGTGAACTTGACAGTGTGGTCGTCGACTTTATCGATCTTGGTGATGTTGGTATCCATCCCCATGTCGGTGAAGTACGGGAATTCGGTCGGGTACGCTTTGCGGAACGGGTCATCCTTGTTAATCATGCGATTAAAGGTGAACAGCACGTCGTCGGCGTTGAACTCACGAGTTGGCTTGAAATACGGGGTGGTGTGGAACTTGACGCCTTCACGCAGGTGGAAGGTGTAGCTCAGGCCGTCATCGGAGATGTCCCACTTGGTCGCCAGCCCAGGAATAACGGCGGTGCCGCCGCGCTCGAACTGGGTGAGGCGGTTGAACATGGTTTCAGCAGAGGCGTCGAAGTCGGTTCCGGTGGTGTATTGACCTGGATCGAAACCGGCCGGGCTCCCTTCGGAGCAGAACACCAGGTTAGTCGCTGCTTGGGCGAACGGTGCGCTGGCTAGCAAGCTTGCGCCAACTAAAAACGGAATGACCGCTTGTTTAAGCATGGTGGCCTCATGATTTGTTGTCATTTTTGGAATTAGAGGACGACCTCGTGAGTCGTGCCTGCGGATACTTATGCAGGGGCCATACCCAATGCAAGATCCAGAGTGACTACAAGCCTTAAACGGTGGCACGAACGTACCTTAATGTCGCATTTGTATAAGTCCTGACGCATTTGACCGTTTGCGCGGCATTTTCAGGGTGCAAACTACGCACTTTTACGGTGCGCGATGAACGCTACATGCTCCCGATCAGGGCGGGGTGTTACTTATTTATACCCCCGTTTTGTGGGGTGGGTATGGCGTGAATAAGAGTGGTTATTGTTGCACCGATAGTGGCCAATCGATCTCAGTTGCACCCGGTGCAACTGCCGGCTTTTCCCGGCGGACTCTCCAGTTATAGCTCATGTCTGAAAACTGCCTGAAAAAAAACGGCGATCATGTGAGTGATCGCCGTTTTTTATTTACGGGCTATCGAGTCAAGGCATCAGCACTTCAATCGAGCCATCGGCGGTCATGCTGACCTGGCTGGTGCCGGCTTCGACATCCGGTGTCACCGGTGCGGCGTCCATGGCGGCGGCTTTCATCATCATCGGCGCGCGCAGGTAAGGCTGTGGATAACCGTTGCTGTTGAGGTTCAGGTTGACGATTTTGTAGCTCTTGCCGCCAAGAGCGTCGGTGGCCAGTTGGGCGCGGGCCTTGAAGGCGGTCACGGCGTCCTTGAGCAAGGCGTCTTCGCTGGCCTTGCGGGTCGGGGTGGCGATGGCGAAGTCCATGCCGCCCATTTTCAGGTCGGTGAGCAGTTCGCCGGTCAGCTTCGACAGTGCGGCGAAGTCCGGGCTTTCCAGGCGCAATTCGGCGCGCTCGCGCCAGCCGGTGATTTTCTGGCCCTTGGTGTCGTAGATCGGGTAGCTGTTGCGACTGCCCTGGCGCAGGGTGATGTCCTTGACCTGCTTGGCCTGGGCCAGCGCCTTGTTCATGGTAGTGCTGACATTGGCGGCGAGTTTGGCCGGGTCGCTGTTCTGTTCTTCCGTGTAGAGGGTCACGATCATCAGGTCGCGGGCCACTTCCTGACTGACTTCGGCGCGCAGGGAAATCTGGTTGTAATGAAGCTCGTCGGCGGCCAGGGCCGGGAGGCTGGCGACGGTGCCAAGGCTCAGGGCGAGGAGGGCGGCGCTGCGGCGGAATGTGTGCATGAAGGCTCCTTGAGAGGTGCGCAGGGATATGGTCCGGGCCTGCGTGAAACCATCAGACTCTAGCTTTTATGCTCCGGTTCGCACAGTTACAACTTCTATACAGATCGACGCGATTCCCTGTAGCAGCTGCCGAACGCAGGCTTCGCCAGCTGCTACAAGGGAAGTGTGCCGGCCAATAGGCTGTGGCCGTTTGCCGCACTTTTGCCTGTCAGCCCCCGCGCTTGGTTATACTCCCTGCGATCCGCCTGGAGCGCTCATCAGGAGAGCTCATGCTCGCCCCCGTTCAAATCACTTCCGCCACTCGCCAGAACCTCTGGCGGCTGACGTTCATTCGCACGTTGGTGCTGGCCGCCCAGGCCGGTTCCGTGGGCCTGGCCTACTGGCTCGAATTGTTGCCGCTGCCCTGGTTTCAACTGGCCGCGACCCTCGGTTGCTCGATGCTGTTGTGTGTGTTCACTGCGATTCGCCTGCGCACCTCGTGGCCGGTGACCGAGCTCGAATACGCCGTGCAATTGGCCTGCGACCTGTTTATCCACAGTGCGCTGCTGTATTTCTCCGGTGGTTCGACCAACCCCTTTGTTTCTTATTACCTGGTGCCGCTGACCATTGCTGCGGTGACGTTGCCATGGCGTTATTCGGTGATTCTGTCGGGTATCGCGCTGACGATGTACACGCTGTTGCTGGCGCAGTTCTACCCGTTGCAAACCTTCCCGATCGCCAGGGAAAACCTGCAGGTGTACGGGATGTGGCTGAGCTTCGCCCTTGCCGCTGCTGTGATCACGTTCTTCGCCGCGCGCATGGCTGAAGAGCTGCGCCGTCAGGAAGAACTGCGCGCCATTCGTCGCGAAGAAGGCCTGCGTGATCAGCAATTGCTGGCCGTCGCCACCCAGGCTGCCGGTGCGGCCCATGAGTTGGGAACGCCGCTGGCGACCATGAGTGTGCTGCTCAAGGAAATGCGTCAGGATCACCATGACCCGATGTTGCAGGATGACCTGAGCGTGCTGCAGGATCAGGTCAAGCTGTGCAAACAGACCTTGCAACAGCTCGTTCGGGCGGCTGAGGCCAATCGCCGCCTGGCGGTGGAGATGCAGGACGTCACCGACTGGCTCGATGAAGCCCTCAATCGCTGGCACCTGATGCGTCCGGAGGCCAGTTATCGCTTCCAGCGCCTCGGCCAGGGCGCGGTACCGCGCATGGCGCCGCCGCCAGACTTGACCCAGGCGTTGCTGAATCTGCTGAACAACGCCGCCGATGCCTGCCCCGAGGGGTTGCAAGTGACACTGGACTGGGACGCCGAGGACCTGACCATCAGCATTCGTGACCATGGCGCCGGTGTGCCGCTGGCCATCGCCGAACAAATCGGCAAACCGTTTTTTACCACCAAGGGCAAAGGCTTCGGCCTGGGCCTGTTTTTGAGCAAAGCCAGCGTGACACGCGCCGGCGGCTCAGTGAAACTCTACAGTCATGAGGAAGGTGGCACGCTCACCGAGCTGCGCCTGCCCCGTGTCGCCCGAGGAGACGAACATGAGTGACGAGATCCAAGTCGAAGGCGAAGAACTGCCGCATTTGTTGCTGGTCGATGACGACGCCACGTTCACCCGCGTCATGGCCCGCGCCATGGCCCGCCGCGGTTTTCGCGTCAGCACTGCCAGCTCCGCCGAGGAAGGCCTGGAACTGGCCAAGGCCGATCTGCCGGATTATGCCGCCCTGGACCTGAAGATGGACGGCGATTCGGGCCTGGTGCTGCTGCCAAAATTGCTGGAAATGGATCCGGAAATGCGCGTGGTGATTCTCACCGGTTATTCGAGCATTGCCACCGCCGTCGAAGCGATCAAGCGCGGTGCCTGCAACTACCTGTGCAAACCGGCGGACGCTGACGACGTGCTGGCGGCGCTGCTGTCCGAACACGCCGACCTCGACAGCCTGGTGCCGGAGAACCCGATGTCCGTGGACCGCCTGCAGTGGGAACACATCCAGCGCGTGCTGACCGAGCACGAAGGCAACATCTCCGCCACTGCCCGTGCCTTGGGCATGCACCGCCGCACCCTGCAGCGCAAACTGCAGAAGCGCCCCGTTCGCCGCTGAACCTGCGCTGAACGAATGCGGGCCGTATCTCACGACAAACCGGACCGATCATCTATGATCGGTTCGTGCGTGTTCTTTTCTCTATCGAGCCTTACCCATGAATCAGAACGCTGAGTATTCCGCGGTCAACGACGCCGTGCGCGGGCAGTTTTTTCGCAAAGTGTGGGCGATGATCACGCCCTACTGGCGCAGTGAAGAGAAGGTCAAGGCCTGGACGCTGCTGATCGCGGTGATTGCGCTGTCGCTGATCAGCGTGGGGATCTCGGTGTGGTTCAACACCTGGTACAAGGACTTCTACAACGCCCTGCAAAAGAAGGACGAGGCAGCGTTCTGGCAACTGATCCTGTACTTCTGCGCGATTGCGGCGGTGGCGATCGTCGGCGCGGTGTATCGGCTCTACCTGACTCAGATGCTGACCATTCGCTGGCGGGCCTGGCTCACCGAAAAGCATTTCGCTCGCTGGCTCGCCGACAAGAATTACTACCAGCTGGAGCAGGGCGGTTACACCGATAACCCGGACCAGCGGATCTCCGAGGACCTCAATAACTTCACCTCAAACACCCTTGAATTGGGTATCGGGCTGCTGCGCAATATCGTCAGCCTGGTGTCGTTCTCGATCATTCTGTGGGGCGTATCGGGCAGCATTGAAGTCCTCGGCATCACCATTCCTGGCTACATGTTCTGGTGCGTACTGGTTTACGCCGTGGTGGGCAGTTGGCTGACGCATTTGATCGGTCGTCGCCTGATCGGTCTGAACAACCAACAACAACGCTTCGAAGCCGACCTGCGTTTCTCCATGGTGCGGATTCGCGAGAATGCCGAAAGCATCGCGTTGTACAACGGCGAGCCGAACGAAAATCGTCGGTTGAGTGGCCGCTTCGGGATGGTCTGGCACAACTTCTGGGACATCATGAAGGTGTCCAAGCGCCTGACGTTCTTCACCGCCGGTTACAGCCAGGCTGCCATCATCTTCCCCTTCATGGTTGCCGCGCCGCGTTACCTCTCCGGCAAGATCGAACTGGGCGAGCTGATGCAAATCAGCTCGGCATTCGGCAATGTGCAGGAAAGCTTCAGCTGGTTTATCAGTGCGTACCAGAGCCTCGCTTCCTGGCGCGCCACCTGCGATCGTCTGCTCAGCTTCCACCAGGCCATGCGTGACAACGAAGAGCGTGCGCCGGCCATCGACGTACAGAATTCGGGCTCGGTGCTGAAGGTGCACAACCTCGGCCTTGACCTGGCTGAAGGTCGTCACCTGCTGACCAACGCCGACATGACCGTGAAGGAGGGCGAGCGTGTGATGCTCAGCGGTCGTTCCGGCAGCGGCAAGTCGACCCTGCTGCGGGCGATGGGACACCTGTGGCCGACTGGCCACGGCAGTATTCGCCTGCCAACTGCACGTTACCTGTTCCTGCCGCAAAAACCGTATTTGCCGATCGGCACCCTGCGTGATGTCCTCAGTTATCCACAGCCCGGCGATACCTATCCGAACGAACGCTACGTGCAGGTGCTGGAAACCTGTCGCTTGCCGCACCTGATTGCCCGTCTCGACGAAGCCAACCACTGGCAGCGCATGCTGTCGCCGGGTGAGCAACAGCGCCTGGCCTTTGCCCGTGCGCTGCTTTATGCGCCGCAATGGCTGTACATGGACGAAGCGACCTCGGCGATGGACGAGGAGGATGAAGCATCGCTGTATCAGGCGCTGATCGATGAGTTGCCGGGGCTGAGCATCGTCAGCGTCGGCCATCGCAGCAGCCTGAAACGCTTCCATCCGCGGCACATTCGTATCGAGAATGGCCATTTGGTGGACCAGGCCGTGACCGCATAAACACCACAAATCCCCTTGTGGGAGCGGGCTTGGTGGTCATCTTGACGGTGATCGTACAACCGCGTTGCGCTATGATGCGGTTTCAGCCGATTTTTTCGAGACAGATGTTCACCATGGAAACCCCGAACGACGCACCACGCCTCCCACGCAAGCGCCGCAGCCTCGCTCAGGAACTGGTGACGGTGCTGTCCGAGCAGATCCGCGACGGTCATCTCAAGCGTGGCGACAAGTTGCCCACCGAGTCGGCCATCATGGATGCCCATGGTGTCAGCCGCACGGTGGTGCGCGAGGCGATTTCACGTTTGCAGGCGGCCGGCCAGGTGGAAACCCGGCACGGTATCGGCACCTTCGTGCTCGACACGCCGAGCCCGAGCGGTTTCCGTATCGACCCGGCGACCGTGGTGACCTTGCGAGATGTACTGGCGATCCTGGAACTGCGCATCAGTCTGGAAGTGGAGTCTGCCGGGCTGGCGGCGCAACGCCGCAGTCCGGAACAACTGGCCAACATGCGCGCCGCCCTCGATGCGTTGAATGAAGGCGCCGCCCACGCCAGTGACGCCGTGGCTTCGGACTTCGCCTTTCACCTCGAAATCGCACTGTCCACCGGCAACCGCTACTTCACCGACATCATGACCCACCTGGGCACCAGCATTATTCCACGCACACGGCTGAACTCCGCGCGCCTGGCCCATGACGACCAGCAGCACTACATGAGTCGCCTGAGCCGTGAGCACGAAGAAATCTACGACGCCATTGCCCGCCAGGATTCCGATGCGGCGCGGGCCGCGATGCGCCTGCACCTGACCAATAGCCGTGAGCGGTTGCGTCATGCCCATGAAGAGGCTGAGGCACAGCGGGGCTGAGTGCCTTGATTCAAGTCTTTTTTTGCCTGAACAATAGCCATCGCGAGCAAGCTCGCTCCCACAGTGTCTTGTGTCGATTACAAAATCGAGATCATGCACCGTTCCTTGTGGGAGCGAGCTTGCTCGCGATAGGGCCGTAAGCCATGAAACAAGCCTGAAGTTATCCTCGAAAACAGCCGCGCCATATTTTCTTGATCCAAACTCTTCCGACAACGTATCTCTGAAACGCTTGTTTATCGCGGCGTTCGCATCCGTGCTCCCTCCGCTGAAAGCCCTACCCACAGTCTTTTTTGTCGAACATGTTTCACCCCCGGCGATGAAATGCAGTTGACGGTTGTATTTTAAGTTGTACGATGACCTACAACTTCGGCGCGAGCTGAACGGTTTTCTCACACAACGTCGCTATCCAGGGTGTTCGAATAATGAATCCACAAGAACTGAAGTCCATCCTCTCTGCCGGTCTGCTGTCTTTCCCGGTCACCGATTTCAACGCTCAGGGCGACTTCAATCGTGCGGGCTACATCAAGCGTCTCGAGTGGCTGGCCCCATACGGCGCCTCGGCACTGTTCGCCGCGGGCGGCACCGGTGAGTTTTTCTCTCTGGCGGCCAGCGAGTACTCGGAAATCATCAAGACCGCCGTCGACACCTGCGCCACCAGCGTGCCGATCCTGGCTGGCGTAGGCGGTTCCACTCGCCAGGCCATCGAATACGCGCAGGAAGCCGAGCGTCTGGGCGCCAAGGGCCTGTTGCTGCTGCCGCACTACCTGACCGAAGCCAGCCAGGACGGTGTTGCCGCCCACGTTGAAGCCGTGTGCAAATCGGTCAACATCGGCGTGGTGGTCTACAACCGTAACGTCTGCCGCCTGACCGCGCCGCTGCTGGAGCGTCTGGCCGAGCGCTGCCCAAACCTGATCGGCTACAAGGATGGCCTGGGTGATATCGAGTTGATGGTGTCGATCCGTCGCCGCCTCGGTGATCGCTTCAGCTACCTGGGTGGTCTGCCGACCGCCGAAGTCTACGCCGCGGCCTACAAGGCACTGGGGGTGCCGGTCTACTCTTCGGCGGTGTTCAACTTCATCCCGAAAACCGCGATGGACTTCTACCACGCAATCGCTCGCGAAGATCACGCCACCGTCGGCAAGATCATCGACGACTTCTTCCTGCCGTACCTGGACATCCGTAACCGCAAGGCTGGTTACGCGGTGAGCATCGTCAAGGCCGGGGCAAAAATTGCCGGCTACGACGCAGGTCCTGTGCGTGCACCGCTGACCGATCTGACTGGTGAAGAGTACGAAATGCTCGCCGCGCTGATCGACAAGCAGGGCGCGCAGTAACACTCGACAAAACCAGGGCCGCTGAGCAATCAGCGGTTTTTTGCGTGAGGAGATGATTCAGTGGCTGATTCAAAACGTTTTGATAACTACATCAACGGCGAATGGGTTGCCGGCGGCGATTATTCGACCAACATCAACCCGTCCGAACTGACCGATGCCATCGGCGACTACGCCAAGGCTGACCTGGCTCAGGTCCACGCCGCCATCGACGCCGCCCGTGCCGCATTCCCAGCGTGGTCGGTTTCGGGCATTCAGGCTCGTCACGATTCCCTGGATAAAGTCGGTACTGAAATCCTCGCCCGTCGCGAAGAACTCGGCACCCTGCTGGCCCGGGAAGAGGGCAAGACCCTGCCTGAAGCCATCGGTGAAGTGACCCGCGCCGGCAATATCTTCAAATTCTTCGCCGGCGAGTGCCTGCGTCTGTCCGGCGACTACCTGCCGTCGGTGCGTCCGGGCGTCAACGTCGAAGTCACGCGCGAAGCCTTGGGCGTGGTCGGTCTGATCACGCCGTGGAACTTCCCGATTGCCATTCCTGCGTGGAAAATCGCTCCGGCCCTGGCCTACGGCAACTGCGTCGTGCTCAAGCCTGCTGACCAGGTTCCGGGTTGCGCCTGGGCCCTGGCCGAAATCATCTCCCGTGCCGGTTTCCCGGCCGGCGTGTTCAACCTGGTGATGGGCAGCGGTCGTGTGGTTGGCGATGCACTGGTCAACAGCCCGAAAGTCGACGGCATCAGCTTCACCGGTTCTGTGGGCGTGGGTCGTCAGATCGCGGTCAACTGCGTGTCTCGCCAGGCCAAGGTTCAGCTGGAAATGGGCGGCAAGAACCCGCAGATCATTCTCGACGACGCGGACCTCAAGCAAGCGGTCGAGCTGTCGGTACAGAGCGCGTTCTACTCCACCGGCCAGCGTTGCACAGCCTCGAGCCGCTTCATCGTCACCGCCGGCATCCACGACCGGTTCGTCGAAGCCATGGCCGAGCGCATGAAGTCGATCAAGGTCGGCCACGCGTTGAAGGCTGGCACCGACATCGGTCCGGTGGTTTCGCAAGCCCAGCTTGAACAGGACATGAAGTACATCGACATCGGCCAGTCCGAAGGTGCGCGTCTGGTCAGCGGCGGTGGCCTGGTGACCTGCGATACCGAAGGCTACTTCCTCGCGCCGACCCTGTTTGCCGACAGCACAGCGGGAATGCGCATCAGCCGCGAAGAGATCTTCGGCCCGGTGGCCAACGTGGTGCGCGTGGCCGACTACGAAGCTGCGCTGGCCATGGCTAACGACACCGAGTTCGGGCTGTCGGCGGGCATCGCCACCACCTCGCTGAAGTACGCCAACCACTTCAAGCGCCACTCCCAGGCCGGGATGGTGATGGTCAACCTGCCGACCGCCGGTGTGGATTACCACGTTCCGTTCGGTGGGCGTAAAGGTTCATCCTATGGATCACGTGAGCAAGGTCGCTATGCGCAAGAGTTCTACACGGTTGTAAAAACCTCTTACATCGGTTCGTAACGCAACATCCCTGTTGTAGGAGCGAGCTTGCTCGCGATGGTCGTGAGGTCACGGCGGTAAACCTGATGCCCCGCGTCATCGTTGACCACCATCGCGAGCAGAGCTCGCTCCTACAGGGGAAACAAAGATTCACCCGCGCATAAAAATAATCAGTGGGAGTACATCTACATGCAATCGACCAAGCCGACTCACGTCCGCTATATGATCCTGCTCATGCTGTTTCTGGTGACCACGATCAACTACGCCGACCGCGCTACCATCGCAATCGCTGGATCCAGCCTGCAAAAAGACCTCGGCATCGACGCCGTTACCCTGGGCTACATCTTCTCCGCGTTCGGTTGGGCCTACGTGGCCGGGCAAATCCCCGGTGGCTGGTTGCTCGACCGCTTTGGCTCGAAAAAAGTCTACGCATTGAGCATCTTCACCTGGTCGCTGTTCACCGTGTTGCAGGGCTACGTCGGCTCGTTCGGCATGTCCACGGCGGTGGTGGCGTTGTTCATGTTGCGCTTCCTGGTGGGACTGGCCGAGGCGCCATCCTTCCCTGGCAATGCACGCATCGTGGCTGCCTGGTTCCCGACGGCTGAACGCGGCACCGCGTCGGCGATTTTCAACTCGGCGCAATACTTCGCCACCGTGCTCTTCGCCCCGTTGATGGGCTGGATCGTGTTCACGTTCGGCTGGCAGCACGTGTTCATCGTCATGGGGGTGATCGGCATTGTGTTCTCGTTGATCTGGCTGAAGGTTATCCACAGCCCGCGCCAACATCCGCTGATCAATGAGGTCGAGTTCAAGCACATCGCCGATAACGGCGGCATGGTCGACATGGACCAGGACAAAGCCAAGGGCCAGGAAGCAGGCAAACGTGTCGAAGGCCCGAAATGGGACTACGTCCGCCAGTTGCTGACCAACCGCATGATGCTCGGCGTGTACCTGAGCCAGTACTGCATCAACGCCATCACTTATTTTTTCCTGACCTGGTTCCCGGTGTACCTGGTGCAGGAGCGCGGCATGACCATCCTCAAGGCTGGTTTTATTGCTTCATTGCCGGCGATCTGCGGCTTCATCGGCGGTGTGCTCGGCGGGGTGATTTCCGACTACCTGCTGCGCAAGGGCCATTCCCTGACCTTTGCCCGCAAGGCGCCGATCATTGCCGGTCTTTTGGTTTCCAGCAGCATCGTTGCCTGCAACTATGTCGACATCGAGTGGATGGTCGTGGGCTTCATGGCCCTGGCGTTCTTCGGCAAAGGTGTGGGCGCGCTCGGCTGGGCGGTGGTGTCCGACACTTCGCCGAAGCAGATCGCCGGTTTGAGTGGCGGCCTGTTCAACATGTTCGGCAACATTGCCTCGATCACCACGCCGATCGTCATCGGCTACATCATCAGCTCCACCGGCTCGTTCAAATGGGCGCTGGTGTTCGTCGGCTGCAACGCACTGGTGGCGGTGTTCAGCTATCTGGTGATCGTCGGTCCGATCAAGCGTGTGGTGCTCAAAGAGCCACCGGTGGGCGGTGCTGAAACCAACAATAAATTGTCTCAAGCGCATTCCTGAGGAGCGGCGTCATGCAGTTGATTGAACATTCCGACTCGCCGCGCTATATCCGCCTGCACGAGCGGGACAACGTAGTGATCGTGGTCAACGATCAAGGCGTTCCGGCCGGCACCGAGTTTGCGGACGGCCTGGTCACCGTGGACTTCGTGCCACAGAGCCACAAAGTCACCCTGGAGGACATTCCCGAAGGTGGCCAGGTGATTCGTTACGGCCAGGTCATTGGCTACGCCTTGCAGCCGATTCCCCGCGGCAGCTGGGTCAAGGAAGATCAACTGCGCATGCCGACCGCGCCACCGCTGGACAGCCTGCCGCTGTCCACCGACGTGCCGGCCGCGCAAGCACCGCTGGAAGGCTTCACCTTCGAGGGCTATCGCAATGCCGACGGCACCGTCGGTACGCGCAACATTCTCGGCATCACCACCACCGTGCAATGCGTGACCGGCGTGCTCGATCATGCGGTCAAGCGCATCAAGGCCGAGTTGCTGCCCAAGTACCCGCACGTCGATGACGTGGTGGCGCTGACCCACAGCTACGGCTGCGGCGTGGCCATTACCGCTACCGACGCGTACATCCCGATACGCACCGTGCGCAACCTGGCGCGCAATCCGAACCTGGGCGGCGAAGCCCTGGTGATCAGCCTAGGCTGCGAGAAATTGCAGGCCGGGCAGGTGATGCACGACAACGACAGCTCGGTGGATCTCAGCGAGCCATGGCTGTACCGCTTGCAGGATTCCAGCCACGGCTTCACCGAGATGATCGAGCAGATCATGGAACTGGCCGAGACGCGCTTGAAGAAGCTTGATCAACGCCGCCGGGAGACCGTGCCGGCGTCCGAGCTGATCCTCGGCATGCAATGCGGCGGCAGTGATGCGTTCTCCGGCATTACCGCCAACCCGGCGCTCGGTTATGCCTCGGACCTGCTGCTACGGGCCGGTGCGACGGTGATGTTCTCCGAAGTCACCGAAGTACGCGATGCCATTTACCTGCTGACCTCCCGCGCGGAAAACCAGGACGTCGCCCAGGAACTGGTGCGGGAAATGGACTGGTACGACCGCTACCTGGCCAAGGGCGAAGCAGATCGCAGTGCCAACACCACGCCAGGCAACAAAAAGGGCGGGTTGTCGAACATTGTCGAGAAGTCCTTGGGCTCGATCGTCAAATCCGGCAGCAGCGCAATCAATGGCGTGCTCGGTCCTGGCGAGCGTTTCAAGCGCAAAGGCCTGATCTTCTGTGCGACCCCGGCCAGCGATTTTGTCTGCGGGACGTTGCAGTTGGCGGCGGGGATGAACCTGCATGTATTCACTACCGGTCGCGGCACGCCTTACGGGCTGGCCATGGCGCCGGTCGTGAAGGTATCGACCCGGACCGAACTGGCGCAACGCTGGCCGGACCTGATCGACATCGATGCCGGGCGCATTGCCACTGGCCGCGCATCAATCGAGGAACTGGGTTGGGAGCTGTTCCACTACTACCTGGACGTGGCCAGCGGCAAGAAACAGACGTGGGCCGAGCAGCACAAGCTGCACAACGACATCACCCTGTTCAACCCGGCGCCGATCACCTGAGACTGAGTCGCCTGC
Source organism: Pseudomonas sp. GM49 (assembly GCF_000282355.1). Taxonomy (GTDB): domain Bacteria; phylum Pseudomonadota; class Gammaproteobacteria; order Pseudomonadales; family Pseudomonadaceae; genus Aquipseudomonas. The sequence continues at coordinate 7,252 of NZ_AKJL01000235.1, read as the reverse complement.
ATCGCGAGCAAGCTCGCTCCCACAGTGGATTTTCGCCGTGCACAGATTTTGTGTTCGGCACTGGAAAAATGTGGGAGCGACGGTGCGGCGATCCGACTTGCTCGCGATAGCGGTCTAACAGACGCCAGGGGGCTTGGTGGCTTATCATTAGCCCCCTAACGACGCCCACCCCAAGGTCCTCCCGGCATGCTGGCAATTTTCCTCGAAACCCTGAACATCACCGCACCGGTGTTCGCCATGCTGTTTCTTGGGGTGTTGCTCAAGCGCATCGACTGGATCAACGACAACTTTATCCACACCGCGTCGGCACTGGTGTTCAACGTCACCATGCCGGCGCTGCTGTTTCTGGGCATCCTGCATGCCGACCTGCACGCGGCGTTGCAGCCGGCGTTGCTGATTTACTTCTCCGTGGCGACGCTGGTGTGCTTTGCCATTGCCTGGGGCTGGGCGATCTGGAAGTGCCCGCGGGAAGATCGCGGGATCTACACCCAGGGTGCCTTTCGCGGTAACAACGGAGTGATCGGCCTGGCGCTGGCGGCAAGCATGTACGGCGACTACGGGATTTCCCTCGGGGCGATCCTCGCGGCGCTGGTGATCCTGTTTTACAACACGCTCTCGACCATCGTGCTGGCGGTCTACAGCCCGGTGATCAAGTCTGATCCATGGAGCATCTGCAAAAGCGTGTTCAGCAATCCGCTGATCATCAGCGTGATTGCGGCCGCGCCGTTCGCCTATTTCAAGATCGGCTTGCCGGGTTGGCTGGAAACCTCCGGCCAGTATCTGGCGCAAACCACCTTGCCGCTGGCGCTGATCTGCATCGGCGGCACGCTGTCCCTGGCGGCGCTGCGCAAAAGCGGCAACATGGCGCTGAGTTCAAGCCTGGTGAAGATGATCGGCTTGCCGGTGCTGGCGACGCTGGGGGCGTGGTTGTGGGGCTTTCGTGGTGCGGAGCTGGGGATTCTTTTTCTGTACTTCGGCAGCCCGACCGCAGCTGCCAGTTTTGTGATGGCGCGGGCGGCGGATGGCAATCACGAGTTGGCGGCGGCGATTATCGTGATCACCACGTTGATGGCGGCGGTCACCACTAACATCGGGATCTTCTTTTTGCAGTGGGGTGGGTGGATTTAGCGCCTCTGTTCATCGGCCAGGGTTTTGCACACCGGTTCGATCACCGGAGGCGCCTGGGTCGGATAGTGCGTCGGTATGACCTGCACCGGCGTCGTCACGACGAAGCCATCTGCAAAAGTCGTTTCGACAAAGGTCGCTTTCCAGCCATTTTCCGGTGTGTCGATCTGCACGTCGGCGTTGAGCGAGTCCGTGAGTTTTACGTCTTCAGGCGCGTACTGGATGCCACAGGGGTGACGAAAGTCCCGGGCGGCCGGATTTACCGCCGTCCACTGAACCACTCGCACCGGTGCCTCGGAAAAGTGCAGCCCCATCCCGTGTGTTGAAACGTGCGGGTTCGAGCGTATGGAAATGACCGGCAAAGGCTTGCCCTGTTGCCAGCGATTGATGACCGGTATCAGCGAGTTCTCGACGAACCGGCTGATGCCGTAGTGGCTCGCATTGGGGGCGACTCGCAAGGCTTTCGGGCCTGGCAACTGATCGAAGAAAAACTGCGAATTGTCTGGCAGGAAAAAATCGTCGCTGCTGGCATTGACGATGTATTTCGGGATCGCCAGGCGATCGGCATAGCGGGTTTGCAAGTAGCTTAGCGGGTCTTCGATTTTCATCAGGTGTGCGAAGTTTTCAGTCTTGATTCGTTGAGTGATGCCCTCGTGATGGTAGTCAAAGAATGCCAGTGGCCAGTTCTTTCCATAGGCCTGCCAGGTATGTTCAAGCACGCTGTCCGTGCCCAGTACGTCGATCACAAATGGCACGATGGCCTTGATCCGTTCATCGGCAATCGCTGCCAGCCAGCTGGTCCAGCCACGTTTTGATGCGCCGCTGGCAATGAAACGGTCTATTCCCCAGGGTTGCAGCTCCTTTTGCGCGAGGTCCATGGCCTTGACCATCGACACCACCATGGGCAGGCGCACCGACATGTACGGGCGCTGGTGCGGGTCATCGAGAAAGAGTTTCCAGCTGTGGGCGACGCTGGCATCTTCCGTGCGTGCAATGTCATCGTCGGAATAGGTCAGGTACTGGTTCGGAACGTTGCTGACTGAAATGACAATCGTGCGTGTTTTAAGCGCCACTTCAAGTGCCATTGCTTCGGTAAAGTCCGTCGGCTCGGCGGCGTTGTTTTGCCCTGCGTTGGGGGTTCCGTTATTGGCCACCAGCAGTGACTGACCGTGCAGGGCATTGTCCGGGATGTAGATGTCCACGGTGTGTTTCCACTGTGCGGGGCTAACCAATCCCTGCGGCGACCATTGCTGGGAGGACAGGTTGAAACTACGCTTTTCCACACCTGGAAATGACGTGTTGCCTTTGGCGGTGTAAACCAGTGGATTGGCGTCTTCGGCTTTCTTGTAGCAGGCAAGCACTTCGCTGAAATCTTGATTGCTGGCCTCGAAACACGCCTGGGCAGAGGCCTGTATCGAAGTGCTCACGAGCAGACTGGATAACATCAATTTCGACAATACGTACCGGGTGGTCAATCGCATGGGAACCTTCCTTGTAAAGCCGGGAGAGGTTCGAGGCCTGGGTACAGCGACGCTGCTCCGACCCTCCCCCTTGCGGTTTTTTGTCGGCGCAGTGTGTCGAAAAGATGTGTGGGCGAACAGATTTGGCTGGGCGCCTTTTATTGTCGAAATATGTGGTTGAGCCGCTCAACCATAAACGTTACCGAGGGCTGTGATCCACTTTGGCGATGGTGATCACTCCGGTTTCTGATAGCTGTCGATCACTTCCTGCGCCGCCCGAAACGCATCGATCGCCGCCGGCACACCGGCATACACCGCGCAATGCAGCAGCGCCTCGCGAATCTCTTCCACGGTGCAGCCGTTGTTCAGCGCACCACGTACGTGGCCTTTCAATTCCTGGGGGCACTTCAGTGCGGTCAGCGCCGCCAGGGTGATCAGGCTGCGGGTCTTCAGCGGCAGGCCTTCGCGATTCCACACTCCGCCCCAGGCGTGTTCATTGACGAAATCCTGCAGCGGCTGGGTGAACTCGGTGGCGTTGCCCAGTGCGCGGTCGACGAAGGCGTCGCCCATCACTTGGCGGCGGACTTCAACGCCGGTTTTTTTATTCTCGGTCATGGGATTTCCCTCTTATGGTGTTGGCGACGCCAGGCACGCAGCGACGTGAACAGCAAGAACGCCACCAGCGCCGGCAGGACGAAAAACAGCATCAAGTGTTCGAGCTTGCCGGCCAGTGGCATGCCGGTGGTGAACGACACCACGTGCAGCCCATACGCCAGGTACAAACCCAGAAACAGCAGGCCTTCGGCGCGGGTCACCCGGTAGCCGGAGTAGAACACCGGCAGGCACAGCGCTGCGACGCCGAGCATTACCGGCAGGTCGAAATCCAGGGCGTTGGGCGACACCGACAGCGGTGACGGCGCCACCAGCGCGGTAAAGCCGAGCACGCCCAGGAGGTTGAACAGGTTGCTGCCGATCACGTTGCCCACGGCAATATCGCGCTCGCCGCGCATTGCCGCGATCAACGATGTGGCGAGCTCAGGCAGTGAGGTGCTGACGGCGACAATGGTCAGGCCGATGATCCGCTCCGACAACCCAAGATCGGTGGCGACCGCAACGGCGGCCCCCAGCAGCAAGTGCCCGGCGTACACCAGCATCGCCAGCCCGGCGACGATCATCAGCAGGTTGCTCAACCATGGCGCTTGCGCATGATGGTCATGGCTCGATACCGGGCGTGCCGAGTGTCGCGACTGGCGTAGCAACAACCCCAGGTAAATCGCCAGTGCCGTCAGCAACATCACGCCGTCGGCACGGGTCAGTTCTTCATTCCAGGCGAGTACGAACACCAACAGGCTGGCGCCGATCATCAACGGAATATCCAGGCGCACCAGTTGCCGGGAAACCCGCAAAGGAATGATCAGCGCGGACAACCCGAGGGTGACGAGGATGTTGAAGATGCTGCTGCCGATCACACTGCCGACGGCGATGTCGGCATTGTGTGCCAGGGTCGCTTGCAGGCTGACCGCCATCTGCGGTGCGCTGCTGCCGAGGGCGACGATGGTCAAGCCGATGATCAGTGGTCGTATGTGCAACCGCGCGGCAATGCGTACGGCGGCGCGCACCATCAATTCGGCACCGACAATCAGCAGGAGCAGTCCGCTGAGCAATTCGATCACGCTGATCAGGGGTAAATCGGCTAGTCCGAAAATGGTCGGGGCTCCATCGGTCAGTCGTCGAGAGCCTGGACGCGCACCCGCGCGGTGCCGCTGCGCAGCATGCCCAAGCGCTCGGCGGCTTCCTGGGACAGGTCGATCAGGCGTCCACGGGTGTGCGGGCCGCGATCATTGATACGGACCACGCAGGATTTGTCGTTATTCAGATTGGTGACCTTCACCCGTGTACCGAAGGGTAGCTGGCGATGGGCGGCGGTCATGGAATTCCGGTCGAAACGCTCGCCACTGGCGGTGCGTTTGCCTTGGTGTTTGGCCCCGTAGTACGAAGCCACGCCGGTTTTGTCGTAGCCGTGCGGATCGACGGTGTCGGTGCTGGCGCAACCGGCCAAGAGCGAGAGGAGGGCGCATAGTCCAAGTAGACGCTTCATTTGAAAGCTTCCGAAAACAAATGTGGGAGCGAGCTCGCTCGCGATTGGCATTCTGACAGTCAACTTTGTGTTGAGTGCCGGACCGCTATCGTCGGAACGCCGCCCGGAGCAAGCTCGCTCCCACAGGAGATGGAGCCAGATTTAAGAGCTGGCTCCATCCTCATCAGCCTTCGAGCTTGCTTTTGAGCAATTCGTTGACCTGTTGCGGGTTAGCCTTGCCTTTGGAGGCTTTCATGGCCTGACCGACGAAGAAGCCGAACATCTTGCCGCGCTTGGCTTCGTCTGCTGCGCGGTATTGTTCGACCTGCTCGGCGTTGGCCGCGAGCATTTCGTCCAGCACCGCCGAGATGGCGCCGGTGTCGGTCACCTGTTTGAGGCCGCGCTTGTCGATGATCTCGTCCGCGCTGCCTTCGCCGTTGGCCATCGCTTCGAACACCACCTTGGCGATTTTGCCGGAGATGGTGTTGTCCTTGATGCGCAACAGCATGCCGCCCAGTTGCTCTGCGGAAACCGGCGACTCTTCGATGTCCAGGCCTTGCTTGTTGAGCAGGCTGCCCAACTCGACCATCACCCAGTTCGCCGCCAGCTTGGCGTCGCCGCTGATGCTCGCGACCTTCTCGAAGTAATCCGCCTGCTCGCGGCTGGTGGCCAGCACGTTGGCGTCGTAGACCGACAGGCCGAACTGCTCCTGGAAACGCTCGCGTTTTTGCGGTGGCAGCTCCGGCAGGGTGGCGCGTACGTCGTCGAGGAACGAGTTTTCGATAACGACAGGCAGCAGGTCCGGATCGGGGAAGTAACGGTAGTCGTTGGCTTCCTCCTTGCTGCGCATCGGACGGGTCTCGTCCTTGTTCGGATCGTACAGGCGGGTCTGCTGGATCACTTTGCCGCCGTCTTCGATCAGTTCGATCTGGCGCTGGATTTCACTGTTGATCGCCTTCTCGATGAAACGGAACGAGTTGACGTTCTTGATCTCGCAGCGGGTACCGAACTCGACCTGGCCTTTCGGACGGATCGACACGTTGCAGTCGCAACGCAGCGAACCTTCGGCCATGTTGCCGTCGCAGATGCCCAGGTAACGCACCAGTGCGTGGATCGCCTTGACGTAGGCCACGGCTTCCTTGGCGCTGCGCATGTCCGGCTCGGAGACGATTTCCAGCAGCGGGGTGCCGGCACGGTTCAGGTCGATGCCGCTGGCGCCGCTGAATTCTTCGTGCAGGCTCTTGCCGGCGTCTTCTTCGAGGTGCGCGCGGGTGATGCCGACACGTTTGACCGTGCCGTCTTCCAGAGCGATGTCCAGGTGGCCCTTGCCAACGATCGGCAATTCCATCTGGCTGATCTGGTAGCCCTTGGGCAGGTCCGGGTAGAAATAGTTTTTACGGGCGAACACGTTGTGCTGGCCGATCTCGGCGTCAATCGCCAGACCGAACATCACTGCCATGCGCACCGCTTCCTGGTTCAGCACCGGCAGCACGCCGGGCATGCCCAGGTCTACCAGGCTGGCCTGGGTGTTCGGCTCGGAGCCGAAGGTGGTGGAACTACCGGAAAAGATTTTCGACCGGGTGGTGAGCTGGGTGTGAATCTCCAGCCCGATCACGACTTCCCATTGCATGTGTGTCTCCTCAGAAGCCGGTTGGGGTGCGGGTGTGCCAGTCAGTGTGTAGCTGATACTGGTGGGCAACGTTCAACAGGCGGCCTTCCTGGAAATACGGAGCGAGCAACTGCACGCCGACCGGCAGACCGTCGACGAAACCTGCTGGCATGGACAAGCCCGGCAGACCCGCGAGGTTGGCGGTAATGGTGTAGACGTCTTCCAGGTACGCAGCGACCGGGTCGCTGTTCTTGGCGCCGAGCTTCCAGGCCGGGTTCGGCGTGGTTGGGCCGAGGATGATGTCGACCTCATTGAAGGCGGCCATGAAGTCGTTCTTGATCAAGCGACGGATCTTCTGCGCCTTCAGGTAATAGGCGTCGTAGTAACCGGCCGACAGCGCGTAGGCACCGACCATGATCCGGCGCTGCACTTCCGCGCCGAAGCCTTCGCCACGGGATCGCTTGTACAGGTCTTCCAGGTTTTTCGGGTCTTCGCAGCGATAGCCGAAGCGCACGCCGTCGAAACGCGACAGGTTGGAAGAGGCTTCCGCCGGGGCGATCACGTAGTACGCAGGAATCGCGTGCTGCATGTTCGGCAGGCTGATTTCCTTGATCACGGCGCCGAGCTTTTGCAGCTCCTTGACGCTGTTGTGGATCAGTTCGGCGATGCGCGGGTCGAGACCGGCGCTGAAATACTCTTTCGGCACGCCGATGCGCAGGCCTTGCAGCGAACCGTTGAGGCTGGCGCTGTAGTCCGGCACGGGCTCATCGATGCTGGTGGAGTCGTTTGGATCGAAGCCGGCCATACCTTGCAACAAAATCGCGCAGTCTTCGGCGGTGCGTGCCATCGGGCCGCCCTGGTCGAGGCTGGACGCGTAGGCAATCATGCCCCAGCGCGAAACGCGACCGTAGGTCGGTTTGAGGCCGGTGAGGTTGGTCAGGGCTGCTGGCTGACGGATCGAACCGCCGGTGTCGGTGCCGG
>NZ_AKJL01000234.1 GCF_000282355.1 Pseudomonas sp. GM49 | reverse complement strand
AGGGGGCTTGCCCCCGTTGGGCTGCGAAGCGGCCCCAAAACCTGTCATCGCATTTTTTCAGGCACACCGTATTCACTGAGTTTACGACGGCTTTGCCGCCGAACGGGGGCAAGCCCCCTCGCCACAGACAAGCTCGCTTGCCACAACAACAGGTATCACTGCGCAGCGATGCTGTACCCATCGAACGCAGTCTGCTGCTGCAGGGCGGTGATGATGTTCTTGCGGTTGACCGCTTGCTCGGCACCGCTGTTGTCCAGGAACGTCTCGCTTTCCAGTTCCGCCTCTTCGCCTTCGCCAATGAAGGTGAAGCCGAGGAATTCCAGGGCTTCACGGTCGACGTTCAGGCGCGAGCGCGGCGTGCGCAGCGGCAGGGTGACACTGATGCCGTCCTTGCTGATGGTGAACACTTCGATTTCTTTCTTGGCCTTGGCGGCCTTGCTCTTGCCGCCACTCGGGTTGCTGATGGCCTGGTGCGTCTGGTTCAGCACCTTCAGGGCCAGGCCGTAGACGATTTCCTGGAACGCCGGGTCGTCCTTGAAGCTGGAGAGGATGCGGCTGATCGGGAACTTGCTGCTCAGGTCTTCCAGCGCAGCGATGTCCGCTGCTTCGGCGTCCTTGAGCTGCTTGAGCTGACCCATCAGCTCGTAGGCCTTGTCGTCATCGAAGCTGTCGTGGGCCTGGCGGATCGCGGCGCGCAGTTCGCGGATCTGGTCGCTTTCGCGGGTGGACTGGAAAGCGTCCAGGACCATCTCGCTGATGGTTTTCGCCTGGGGTACGTGCTGTGAAAGATTGATGGAGTTTTCGTATTCCGCTTTGGACGACAAGGTGACTACGGATTCAGCGGTATTGGAATCGGACATTGAAATTTCACTACTTCTTTGAACTTGAATAGGGGCGAGAAAGCCCGGGGGCTTTTTCAGGCCGACTAATCTATTGGACCGGGGCGGTGTTGTCACGGATCAACAGGCGGCTGGTCATGTTTTTCGCCCCCCACCCTTGTAGGAGCGAGCTTGCTCGCGATTGACGTTAACGATGACGCGTTCATTCTGGGTGAACGCGGTGCCTTTGAGATCATCGCGAGCAAGCTCGCTCCTACAGGGATTGCGGCGGTTGAACGAAAAAAAACCCGCGTTTGTATGGCAAGCGCGGGGCTTTTTTCTTTGTGGCGCTTAAGAGTGCTGCAGCTTCTGCGCGCGCTTGTCCGCCAGATGCTGAACCACCAACCGGCCGATCAGTACCAGCAAGGTCAGGCTGATCAGCAACACCGAAATCGCCGCGACGCTTGGGTCGACATTATCGCGCAAGCCGCTCCAGATGCGCTTGGGCAGGGTGTCGACGTTGACGCTGGTGATGAACAGCGTGACCGCCACTTCTTCCCAGGACAGGGCGAAACCCAACAGTGCGGTGGAGGCCAGACCCAGTTTCAGGTTCGGCAGGATCACCATGAACGTAGTCTGCATCAGGCTGGCGCCAAGGTTGCGCGAGGCCAGTTCGATACGCCGGTCGATCTGGCTGAGGGCCACCAGCATGGTCACTACGCCGTACGGCACCACCATGATCACGTGGGCAATCACCACGCCGGTCAGGGTGTCGTAGCCCATGCCCGGCGCGAAGCGACCGAGCTTGGTCTCCATGAAGTACAGCACCAGCGCGGAAATCACCGGCGGGATCGCCATCGGCAACAGCACCAGGCCGATCAGGGCCGTGGCCCATTTGGAGCGCATGTACCAGATACCGAGGCTGAAACTGGCGGCCAGCAAGGTGGCGATGACGCTGGTGGCGAAGGCGATGGTCAGGCTCTGGCTGATGGCGTGGAACCAGTCCGGGTTGCTCACCAGCGCTTCGTAGTGGCGCAGCGACCAGTTGCCTTCGGGCATCGACAGGAAGCGTTTGCTGGTGAACGACACCGGAATGACCGTCAGCAGCGGGAACAGCATGAAGGCCATGGCGACCACGGCCAGCAACCGGGTACTCAGGCTTGTGCGATGGGTATTCATAATGATCTCAGCCTACCAGTCGGTTCACGCGGGTCATTTTCAACAGCACCCAGATCAGCGCGCTGACCAGGGCCAGCAACACCACGCTCAGTGCCGCCCCCAGGCCCCAGTTACTGGTCTGGAACATTTGCAGGAACACGTACTCGGCGATCATCACCGTTTGCCCGCCACCCAACAGCACCGGGGTGATGAAGAAGCCCAGGCAGAACACGAAGACCATGATGAACGCGCCCAGAATGCCCGGCAGGGTCTGCGGCAGCAGCACTTGCCAGAAGGTGCGCAAGGCACCGGCACCCAGGCCGCGCGAGGCCATGAGCACACGCTGGTCGAGTTGACGCATGGTCGACAGCAGCGGGAACACCGCGTACGGGATCATCACGTGGAGCATGCCGATGACCACGCCGATTTCATTGCGGCTCAGTTGCAGCGGCTGATCGATCAGGCCCATGTCCATCAAACCGTTATTGAGCACACCGTTGCTGCGCAGGGCGATCAACCAGCCAAAGGCCCGCACCAGCACCGAAATCCAGAACGGGATGAAGATGCAGATCTCCACCACCCGCTGCCAGAACGGCGGGCTGAACACCCAGCAGTACGCCAGCAGATAACCGATCATCAGGGCCAGGCCACTGACGGTCAGGCACAGGCGCAAGGTGCGCCAGAGCATCTCGTGGATCGCCGGGTCCGTGGCAATGCGCTGGTACTGCTCGATGCCCGGAGTGGGCAGCGAGAAGCTCCAGCCGACCACGCCGAGAAACGGCAGCACGTAGAAGACCAACAGCAACACCGGCAGCGGAAACAACAGCAAGCTGCGCTCCAGCCCCGGCGAACTGAAGCGGGGCTTGGGGGTGGTCAGGGTTGAGGTCAGAGTGGTAGTCATGGTCACAGGCTCACTTGGACAGCCGCGTCAGATACTCTTCCAGGGCTTTGGAGTAGTTGTCCGCGTACCACTGGGCATTGAGAGCGATCTGTTTTTTCAGGTTGTCTTCGGACGCGCAGTTGCCTTCCAGTTGCTTGGCCGACATCAGTTTTTCCGTGGCGCTGTTCGACGGGCCGTTGCCCAGCAATTCAAACAGCTTGAGCTGGCCTTCGGGTTGCAACGCTTGCTGGATGAACTGCATGGTCGGTTGAGTGCCGCCCGGGTTGCCGTTCAGCACGGCCCAGCTGCTGGAATTGATAAAGCCGTTGTCGAAGCTCCAGCGCACGCGGTTGTCGGTGTCTTCGCTGAGCAGCTTGGCGCGGGTGTGCCAGATCGCGCCCACCGACACTTCGCCGTCGACCATCAACTGCTGACTCTCGGCACCCGAGCTCCAGAACGACAGGACGTGAGGCTTGATCTCGTCGATCTTCTTCATGGCCCGTGGCACGTCCAGCGGGTACAGCTGATCGGCCGGAACTCCGTCGGCCAGGAGCGCCGCTTCGAGCATGCCGTTCATCCATTTGTACAGCGTGCGCTTGCCGGGGAATTTCTTTACGTCCCAGAAATCGGCCCAGGTCTTTGGCCCGTTGTCGCCGAATTTTGCGCTGTCCCAGGCCATCACGTAGCTGAACTGGTAGCTGGCGATGCCGAAATCGGAGGAGAGCGCCGGGGCCACTTGATCGCGCTTGATCACGTTGTAGTCCAGCGGCTGCAGGATCTTTTCCCGGCCCAGCACGATGGCGCTGTAGCTCTCGACGTCGACCACGTCCCAGCTTGGTTGACCGCTGGCCAGCTGCGAGCGGATTGCGCCTTCGGTCGGGCCGGCGCCGTCGATGCGCACCTGGATGCCGGTGTTCTTGGTGAAGGTGTCGGTCCACGCCGAACGGAACGCGTTAAGGGCATCGCCACCCCAGTTGACCACCACCAGCGGCTTGTCCGCCGACCAGCTGATGCCGCTGCGCAGCGCCAATGGCACCGCGGCCAGCAGGCCCATGGCCTGGATGAAGGTGCGACGGTTGATCTGACCGTCGCGGGCCTTTTCGATAAGCACTTCGATGCAGTCTTGTTGGTGATCCTGGCGCATGGGCAAGTCCTCAGTTGGCGGGTGTCTGCGTGGACACCGGCCTTTTTGTTGTCATTGGAAGAGAGCTTTGTGACGCAGTTTTTTTGGGGTTCAGGCTTGTAGCAGGAAGCTTTGCTGCACCGGCCAGCTCAGCCACACCGGCGCACCGCTGGCCATCGACGCGCCCGGGTGATTGCCGGGGACGGACAGGTTGATTGGCAACGTATCGCCGCCGACCTTGAGTGCCAGATGGGTACTGGAGCCTTGATAGACTTTGTCGGTGAGTTGTGCGGGCATCACGTTGTAGCCGTCCCGGGTCGGGCACTCGCTGTGCAGTTCCATGTGCTCGGGGCGCACGGCCAGCACGATCGGTGCCGCACTCAGTGCGTTCGGCGCCTGGGCATGCAATACGCTGGTGCCGCAGCGGCCGCTGGCGGTCTGGCCGTTGCGGGTCAGGTTGTCCAGCGGGAACAGGTTCATCTTGCCCAGGAACTCGGCGACGAAACGACTCTCGGGGCGGTTGTAGATGTTTTCCGGGGTGTCGACCTGAGTCAGCTTGCCGTGGTTGAAGATCGCGATACGCGAGGACAGCGCCAACGCTTCGTTCTGGTCGTGGGTGACGAACACGAAACTGGTGCCGACCTGACGGTGGATGCGTTGCAGCTCGGTTTGCAGCTGTTCGCGCAGGTTCTTGTCCAGGGCCGACAGCGGCTCGTCGAGCAACAGCAGTTCCGGCTCGAACACCAGCGCCCGGGCAATCGCCACGCGCTGCTGCTGACCACCGGACATCTCGGCGGGCTTCTTGTGCATGTGTGCACCGAGGCCGACCACTTCAAGGATGTGCTTGACCCGGCGGTTGCGTTCTTCGGCCGGGACTTTGCGGATGCGCAGCGGGTAGGCGACGTTGTCGGCCACGCTCATGTGCGGGAACAGCGCATAACCCTGGAACACCATGCCGTAGTTCCGCTTCTCGGCGGAGCGCTTGATGATGTCGACGCCTTGTTCCATCAGCTTGCCCGAGGTCGGGCTGAGGAAACCGGCCAGTATCATCAGCAAGGTGGTCTTGCCCGAGCCGGACGGACCCAGCAGGGTAAGAAATTCGCCTTGGCGAACGTCGAGATCGACGTTATCCAGCGCCGCGAAACGGCCGTAATACTGGCTGATACCTTGAGCGCTGAGCTGAATCGCTGAACGGCTGGACACTATGGAGTTCCTCTTTTTATTGCCCATAAGACGTACGAGGACGGATGCGAATCCGAAATGGGCTTTGGGCTTATTATTGTTAAAAATATCGCTACATCAATGGAATTATTTTGCTCGTATTGGTTAATTTTTTTACCCAATTAGAGAGCTTGTAGGAGCGAGCTTGCTCGCGATGGTCGCCAACGATTACGCGCCCAAACTGACACCCAACGGCGTTCTCTGGTTTTTCGCGAGCAAGCTCGCTCCTACAGGGGAAGGGGTTGTCAGAAGGTGTCCTGCCAGGTCTGGTGGGACGACTGCAGCTGCGTCTTGACCCAGTTGCTGAAGGCCTGGACCACCGCGCGATCGGCTTTTTGTGGGTCGGCGACCAGGTAATAGCCACGGTGCAGGTCGATGCTGATGTCGAACGGACGCACCAGCAAACCCTTGGACAAGGCATCGCCGCTGATCAGGTTGTCGCCGATGGCGATGCCCTGGCCGGCTATGCAGGCGGACTGTGCGCAATGCGCATCGGAAAACAGAATGCCGCTCGTAGCGTTGACCCCTGAAGCACCGGCAGCGGTCAGCCACACGCGCCAGTCCGAATAGTCGGTCATGTGCAGCAGCGGGTAGGCACTGAGTTCCTGCGGGTTTTTCAGCCCGCTCAATGCGTTGATCAGACGCGGGCTGCACACCGGGAAAAAGCGTAGCGCCACAATCTCTTCAACGACCATTTCCGGCCAGTCGCCGATGCCGTAGGCAATGAACAGATCGGTGACGGGGTTGTTGGTGTCGTCCGGTGTCCGCGGCGAGATCAGCTGCAATTGCACCTGCGGGTACTGACGCAGGAACGCACCAATGTGGTGGCACAGCCAATAGGTGGCGAACCCCGGCGCGCAACTGACACACAGCCGTCCGGAAATCTCCTGGTCATCGACCAACTGCCCGGCGTCCAGAAGGTTCAACAGAATCCCGTGCACCTCCCGCGCATAGCGTTCGCCCTGATACGTCAGGCCGATGCCCCGGCCAATGCGCTCGGTCAGGGCGAAACCGACACATTCCTCAAGCTTGCTGATCTGGTGGCTGATGGCGCTGCGGGTCAGGTTCAGTTCACGGGCTGCGATCGACACGCTGCCTGTGCGGGCAACCGCATCCAGCGCGCGAAGGGCTGTCATCGAAGGAAAACGCATAAATCATCCCGTTATTGTTTTGAGTGGCTCATATGGTGATGTAAATCGAACAGTCAGGCCAAAAAAAATCGATTGTTGTATCGGTTGATTCAACAATACTAGCCCCATTCGTCGTTGGGCCACCGTGGCCCTTGATCCAGGAGGTGCTGCATGCCCCGTTGTGCCCAGGCGCTCGTTCAGTTGCTGGAAGGCTATGGCGTTGAAACTGTCTTCGGCATTCCCGGCGTGCACACGGTCGAGTTGTATCGCGGCTTGCACGGCAGTCGCCTGAAGCACATCAGCCCGCGCCACGAGCAGGGCGCCGGGTTCATGGCCGACGGTTATGCCCGGGCCAGCGGCAAGCCCGGGGTGTGCTTCATCATCAGCGGTCCCGGCATGACCAACATCATCACCGCCATGGGTCAGGCCTATGCGGATTCGGTGCCGATGCTGGTGATCTCCACCTGTAACCGTCGCGAACACCTGCGCCTGGGTCATGGTCACCTGCATGAGCTGCCGGATCAGCGCGCGCTGGTCGCCGGGGTCTGCGCTTTCAGCCATACGTTGCAGCACCCGGCGCAATTGCCGGAAGTGCTGGCGCGGGCGTTTGCCTTGTTTGGCTGTACACGGCCGCGGCCGGTGCACATCGAGATTCCGCTGGATGTGCTGGAAATGTCCGCCGAAGGTCTGGACCTGCGCCCGCGTCCGTTACCGGCAGCGCCTGCCCCGGCGCCGGAAGCCATTGATGCTGCGGTGGCCCTGATCAGCAACGCGAAGCGTCCATTGATCCTCGCGGGTGGCGGCGTGCGCCGGGCCGCTGAAGTCCTGGCCGCGCTCGCCGAACGTCTTCAGGCCCCTGTGGCGTTGACCACCAACGCCCGTGGTTTGCTGGCTCCCGAACATCCTTTGCTGCTCGACGGTGTGCAGTCGTCGGCCCATGGTCGCGAACTGTTCGCCGAGGCCGACGTGGTGTTGGCTATCGGCACCGAACTGGGTGAAACCGACTATGACTTTTTCGGCCTCGGTCCACTGTCGTTCAAGGCGCCGCTGATTCGTCTGGACATCGACCCGATGCAAGTGCTCGGTGTGCAAACAGCTACAGTCGGATTGCTCGGTGATGCCGGACAGGGCTTGCGTTCGCTGCTGGCGCGACTGCCACAACGTCAGGCTGTTGCCGGCTGGGCGGGCGAGCGGGTAAGCCGGGTCAACGCCATCGAACGGGCTGGCTGGAACGCGCAGCAGAGCCGCATGCAAGCCTTGCTCGATACGCTCCGTGATCACTTGCCACAGCCATTGATCGTCGGTGATTCGACTCAACCGGTGTACCAGGGTGCCCTCGGCTACCGTGCGCCAACCCCCAATAGCTGGTTCAACGCCGGCAGCGGCTACGGCACCCTCGGCTACGGTTTG
>NZ_AKJL01000233.1 GCF_000282355.1 Pseudomonas sp. GM49 | reverse complement strand
CCCGCCGCAAGGCACAAGAGGCGTGGGTGCAGCGGCGGCTCGTGCCTCGCGCTGGGGAGGCTACACGGACTACCTGGAGACGGCCAACGATGATGTCTGCTTGTTGGTGCAGGTTGAATCCAGGGTTGCACTCGAGAACCTTGAAGCCATTTGCGCCGTCGAAGGCGTGCACGGCATTTTCATTGGGCCGGCTGATCTGGCCGCCTCAATGGGGCATCGTGGGCATCCTGAGCACCCTGAAGTGCAGCAGGCGATCGAGAAAGCCATACGCACCATCGTTGCCAGTGGCAAAGCCGCTGGCACTCTGACAGGCGATGCCAAACTCGCACGGCACTACCTCGAACTGGGGGCCACCTTCGTCGCAGTAGGGCTCGATCTGACGCTGCTGGCACGGGCGACCCGCGGATTGGCCAACGACTTCGGTCTCGGCGCTTTATCGGCCCCCCCTGCAAGTGGCGCCTCACCCTACTGACCGCTCAGGGAAAGCTGTTCCATCAAGCCGCGGCATGGGTGGGTTGCTACCACGCCGCGCCCTGTAGGCAATGTCACCCAGCCCGCCACAGTACTTCGCCTTTTACCAGAGAGGTGAATCGATCGATGAGCAGTGCTGGGTAATGAAATCGAAGATCGCGCAAGCTAAGCCTATCTCGACAGACACGCACAGATCTTGAAGCACTCAACCACTTCATCCTCGCGCCAGCTTTTCTATTGGCACCCAATGCTCAGGAAATTGCTGGCCGAGCTTTTGTCGGTCGCCCATTTCCATATCCGCAAAATCAAATCCTGGTGAAACTGCCTCGCTGATCAAGCCGAATCCTGCCGGGCCTTGCATAAGTTGCGAAGCTTTCCAGATTCCTCCCGGTACGTGCAGTTGCAAACACTGTCCAGCGAGAATGTCTTTGCCCATTACGATGGTTTTCAATGTGCGGTCTGGGAAAATCAGCGTGTACTGAATCGGATCGCCCAGATGGTAGTAATGCACGATGTCGGACTGGTTGAGATGGAAATGACCTATCGATGAATCCTGGGTCAGCAGATAGAAAATCGACGTCATGCAATGCCGTTGACCACCGGGAGTCGTGACCATGGTCTGGCCGTCAGATTGGTAGGTTCTGCGAAAGTAACCACCTTCGACATGGGGTTCCAGCTCTAGCGATTTGATCAGTTGCGCAGTTTCTATGGCATTTTGAGTCACTTTCACCTCACTCCATACAATACTGCTTTACCGTCGCGTTTTCGGTATTTTTGCAGTAGTTAGCGACATAACACGACTAAATAGTGCTTTAGATGAGTTGGTTTTTACCTTTGCCGGACGCCCTGCTCCATTGCTTGAAATGCTTCGTGATAAAGCAGGTTTTGTTCGTCTGAAGTCAACTCGAACCTCGAAGTCCGTGGCAGCAAACCGGAGGATTTCCCTCCCCTCAGTCTCAGCTAAGTTTCGATCCGTATCGTCTCCCTTGCGCAATTCCTGCGCTGCACAGGAGAGGCACCTCCCATGAAACCCGCTACAGCCGGATGGCTCAACAAAGTACCCGAGGTGACGCTGTCATTCTGGGTGATCAAGATCTTGTCCACGACCGTGGGTGAAACCGGCGCGGACTTCCTCGCTGTCGATGCCGGCCTCGGCCTGGGCTGGACCAGCCTCGGCATGGCGGCATTGCTGGCCATTGCGCTGTTCATACAGATGCGCAAAACCGCCTGCTCGCCCTGGATCTACTGGCTGACCGTGGTGCTGGTGAGCATCGTCGGGACGCAGCTCACCGATATCCTGACCGACGTGCTCGACGTCAGCCTGTACACCAGCACCGCCGTGTTTTCAGTCTTGCTGGCACTCAATTTCCTCGTCTGGTACCGGGTGGAACACAACCTGTCGATCCGCGAGATTGTCACCCCACGCCGGGAATGGTTCTACTGGACGACCGTACTCTGCACCTTTGCCCTCGGTACGGCAGCCGGCGACCTGGCCACCGAAGCACTGGGACTGGGTTTCACCCTCGGCGCCGTGATTTTCGCCACGCTGCTCGCTGCGACCCTGGTGGCCTGGCGCTTGGGTGCCAATGTGGTACTGGCCTTCTGGATTGCCTACATCCTGACCCGTCCGTTCGGTGCTTCTCTTGGCGACTTGCTGACCCAGTCCAAGACCTACGGTGGCCTCGGTATGGGCGCTACCTGGACCAGCGCGATCTTCCTGTGCGTCATCGTCCTGCTGGTTGCGGTCGCGCAAATCAGCGTCGGCAACCGCAAACTCGTCACTCAGTAACGCTTAATAGCCCATCAAGGAATCGTCATGCGCCCTTTTCAACACATCATTCGCCACGTCGCCATTGTCTCGTCGATTTTCCTGCTCGGTATCGCCGCCGGCTGCTCGAAACCCGCCGACAAGCCAAACGCGGGCAACACTTCAGGTGCGATGAGTGAACAAACCCGGTCCGGTTCAAAACTGGGTGACCTGTCCGAGTTCCGCACCATCGCCGCCGACGTTGCCACGATCGTCGATAAAAACGACCTGCCGGGTGCGAAAGCCCGCATCAAGGACCTGGAGAGCGCCTGGGACTCCGCCGAAGCCGGGATCAAACCGCGCGCTGCCAGCGACTGGCATGTAGTGGACAAGGCCATTGACCGCGCGCTCGACGCATTGCGCGCCAGCAATCCGCAACAGAACGATTGCAAGGCTCGCATGGACGAGCTCATGAAGGCCTTCGATTCGATGAAAGGCGCGTAATAACCGGGCGGACAAACGCCGGTACAGGTGCTTCAATACAGGCGCGACGGTCATGACCGCCGCGCCTGTTTTTTTCGGAGCGGGACATGCGCATATTGCTGGTCGAAGATGACCCGATGATCGGGGACGCCATCCAGGGCGCACTGAGTGATGCGAGCTACGCGACCGATTGGGTGAAAAACGGCCTTACCGCACTCTCGGCGCTGGAGACCCAACCCTATGACCTGGTGCTACTGGACCTCGGGCTGCCTGGCAAGGGCGGGCTCGATGTCCTCGACAGCATTCGCGGCCGCAACAACCCGGTGCCTTTGCTGATCATTACCGCACGGGACAGCCTCGATGATCGCCTGCGTGGCCTCGACGGTGGCGCCGACGACTACTTGCTCAAGCCTTTCGAGATGGCCGAACTGCTGGCCCGTATGCGCGCCGTGCTGCGCCGCAAAGGCGGTAGCGCCCAGTCACTGCTGGACAACGGCGTGGTGGCGCTGGACCTGGTGTCGAAACAGGCGAGCACTGCCGAAAACCCCGACGTGCAACTGTCCAGCCGCGAGTTCGCCCTGTTACAGGCCCTGTTGATCCGCCCAGGGGCGATCCTCTCTCGCAGCGAACTCGAAGACCGCCTTTACGGTTGGGGCAACGAAGTGGAAAGCAACGCCGTGGAGTTTCTGATTCATTCGCTGCGCCGCAAGTTGGGCAACCAGGTCATCAAGAACGTCAGGGGTATGGGATGGATGGTTTCAAAAAGCGCTTGAGCGACTCGGTCCAGGTACGGCTGTCGGTTGCGCTATCGCTGGCCATCCTGCTTGTGGCGGCGCTGGCCGGGATGTTTGCGTTCGCCTCCGCCCTCGACGAAGCCCACGAAATGCAGGACGAAACCTTGCGTCAGGTGGCGGTGCTGTTCGATCGGCAGCAGATGACACTGCACTATCCCGTGGTCGAGAAAATCCCGGGGGACGACGAAGAATCCAGGGTCATCGTGCAGTACCTGGCCGACAGCAGCAAAGCACTCGGCAGCAACGACGACAGCGTCATCCCGCTGCCCTTCCCCACTACGCTGGCCGATGGTTTGTCGACCGTGAGTATCGCCGGCGAAGACTTTCGTACGCTGGTCAGGACTACCGCCCGGGGCGAGCGCATCGTCGTCGCCCAGGAAACCGGTGTCCGCGACAAAGAGGCACGCGAGAGCGCCTGGCGCAGCCTGTTGCCGTTTCTCATTCTGTTTCCGGTGCTGTTGCTGGTGGTGAGCGATCTGGTGCACAAGCTGTTTCGCCCGATTGCCACCCTCTCCGATGACATAGACCGTCGCGACAAACAGGCCCTGCACCCTATCGACGAGAACCATCTGCCAACCGAGATCCGCCCTTTCGTTGTGGCCATCAATCGCTTGCTGGCGCGGGTTGCGCAGTCCATGGAAACCCAGCGGCGCTTCATCGCCGACGCCGCCCACGAACTGCGTTCGCCCATGACAGCCCTGTCCCTGCAAGCCGAGCGACTGAAAGCCACGCCAATGCCGACGCAAGCCGTCGAGCGCCTGCTACCGCTGTCGCAAGGCATAGAGCGCAGCAGAAAACTGATCGATCAGTTGCTGGCCCTGGCCGCCGCCCAATCGAACACCGAGCGACCGCCGACCACGGTTTCGGTGCATGAGGTCTATCGACGGGTGCTGGAGGACCTGTTGCCACTGGCGGAGAGCAAGAACATCGATATCGGTGTTGAAAGTACCGAAGACGTGCAGGTCGTCATCAGCGAAATGGACCTGCTGATCCTGGTCAAGAATCTGGTGGACAACGCGATCCGCTACACCCCTTGCGGCGGACGCGTCGACCTGTCGGTGGAGCTGGTGCAGGACAGCGTGATCCTTCAGGTCAAGGATTCCGGCCCTGGTATTACTGCCGACGAACAGATGCGGGTGTTCGACCCGTTCTATCGCAGCATCGGAACCGAAGAAGCAGGCTCCGGGCTGGGGTTGTCCATCGTCAAGGCCATCGCCGAGCGTACGGGGGCTCGGGTGCGCTTGAGTTTTTCGGACGAAACGGACAAAAGCGGGTTATGTGTCTCGATCGAGTTGAAAAGAGGCTCAGGCTAAACGTCTATGTATCACAGTGTGTCAATTCGACAACGCGATACACTGACTTTCATCCGGCCCTGCGATTCGACACAGACCAGATACGTTGCCACGCTTCAATGCAAGCAAGGTTTGAAGGGGCTCAAGCAGAACCCCTGACCCATGGCTAGTAATGGAGGCATCCCATGAAGAAGGCACTGAGCAACTGCAAAACCGGCAAGACTCGCCGCCACCTGGTCGGCCCTTCGATCCTCGCGCTTACGCTGTTCGGCGTTCTCGGCGCAGCCCACGCGCAAACGGCCGCCACCACGCAGCCAGCGGCGACCCCTGCCGGAACCAGGCAGGTGGTGCCCTTGCCGTTCGGCCCGCTCAAGCATGTCAACGCCGGACTGCTGGACGTAGCGTACGCCGAAACTGGCCCGGCCAACGGGCCGGTGGTGATCCTGCTGCACGGCTGGCCGTACGACATTCACAGTTATGACGAGGTCGCGCCTTTGTTGGCCGCCAAGGGCTATCGGGTACTGATGCCCTATGCCCGCGGCTATGGCGATACGCGTTTCCTGTCCGTAGAAACCGAGCGCAACGGCCAGCCGGCTGCGCTGGCCAGTGATGTCATCGACTTCATGGATGCCCTGAAAATCAAACAAGCGGTACTCGGTGGCTACGACTGGGGTGCGCGTTCGGCCGATATTGTCTCGGCGCTCTGGCCGGAGCGGGTCAAGGCACTGGTCTCGGTCAGCGGTTATCTGATCGGCAACCAGGCAGCCGGCAAGAACCCGCTGCCACCCAAGGCGGAATTGCAGTGGTGGTATCAGTTCTACTTCGCCACTGACCGCGGCCGCGCCGGTTACGAGAGAAACACCCACGACTTCGCCAAGCTGATCTGGCAACTGGCTTCGCCGAAATGGGCGTTCGATGACGCCACCTTTGAACGCAGCGCCAGGGCACTGGATAACCCGGACCATGTCGACATCACCGTGTACAACTACCGCTGGCGCCTGGGCCTGGTCCAGGGCGAGAGCCGATACGAAGCGCTGGAGCGGAAACTGGCCACGGCACCGTCCATCAGCGTGCCAACCATTACCCTTGAAGGCGATGCCAACGGTGCACCGCACCCGGCCCCCGAAGATTATGCCAAGCGCTTCACCGGCAAATACGAGTTCCGGCTGATCAACGGCGGCATCGGCCACAATCTGCCGCAGGAAGCTCCGCAGGCGTTTGCCAAAGCGGTGATTGATGCCGATCACCTTTGAAGTCGATCTGACATCCGCACAATAGCGCCATGGGATGCCGTGAATGGCGCACACAAAACCCTGTGGGAGCAAGCTTGCTCCCACAGGGTTTGCGCCGTTTGATCAGAATGAGTCAAAGACAGCACACCGATTCAATATTCCCGGCACGATCTACGTAACCATGACTTCCTCACTCCCCCCCATAAGGACAATGTCATGGCCATTGCAAAAGCAGTTCCCGGTAAAACCCTGCTGACCCCGACCGACCACACCCTGATCATGATCGATCACCAGTCGCAGATGTCCTTCGCGACCAAGTCGATCGATGCCGTCACCCTGCGCAACAACGCCGCACTGGTGGCCAAAGCGGCGCGTGGTTTCAAGGTCTCGACGATTCTCACCACCGTCGCCGAGAAGAGTTTTTCCGGGCCGATCTTCGACGAAATCAAAGCCGTGTTCCCGGAACACAATGTGATCGATCGCACCAGCATGAACACCTGGGAAGACGAGCGCATTGCCGTGGAGGTCAATGCCATCGGCAAGCAGAAGATTGTCCTCGCCGGTCTGTGGACCTCCGTTTGCATCGTTGGCCCGGCGTTGTCGGCGATTGATCAGGGTTTCGAGGTGTATGTGATTGCCGACGCCTGCGGCGACGTCAGCACCGAGGCCCATGAAATGGCCATGCAGCGCATGATTCAGATCGGCGCCCGGCCGATGACCTCGCTGCAATACCTGCTGGAACTGCAACGTGACTGGGCTCGCAGCGAAACTTACAACGAAACCGTGAAAACCTCGATTGCCAACGGCGGCGCCTACGGTCTGGGCCTGATCTACGCCAAGACCATGTTTGGTGCCTCGGAAGGCCACTAAGAAAAACAAGCGACTGCGGGCGAACTCCTGTAGGAGCGAGCTTGCTCGCGATGGTCGTTAACGATAACGCCTGTTTACTGGGTAAACGCGGCGCTCTCGAGACCATCGCGAGCAAGCTCGCTCCTACAGTGAATCATCACCCGCAGTCGCTGCCCCTGTGGTGAACCATTGATGACCCTTTCCCCGCAAGACTTCAGGGCGGCCCTTGCCCTGTGCCTCTATCTGTTGGCCACCCACGCACTGGCCGATGAGTCGTCGCAAGACGCGCAAGGTTTCCTGAACGGCGCGACGCTTGGCGTACTCAGCCGAAACTTTTATCTGAACAGCGACTATCGATCCCCTTCGTCGACTGGAAAAAGCTACAAAGCCGAATGGGCTCAAGGCTTTATCAGCACTTTTGAATCCGGTTTCACACCGGGCACCATTGGTTTTGGCCTTGATGCCCATGCATTCCTCGGATTGAAACTCGATGGCGGCAAGGGACATTCCGGGACCGGACTACTGCCAGTGGGCAGTGACGGCCGCAGCGAAAGCGACTACTCCAGCGGTGGCGGCGCGATCAAGCTCAAGGCATCGAAGACCACCCTGGCGTATGGCGAGATGGAGGTCGAAACCCCGGTATTCGACACCGCGGACAAACGCCTGCAACCGGAGTACGCCACTGGTTTTCTGCTCGACAGCCGTGAGATCGACGGCATGAACCTGCAAGCCGGGCACTTCACGGCATTCAAGAATCAGGACAGTGCTTCAGGCAAGGGCAACTTTTTCGGCTATGGCGCCAACACCGAGGCCGGTGGCATTTCGTTTGTCGGCGCCGATCTGTTTACCCGGAGCCCGGTCGGCGGCGCTCTGTATGCCTCGGAGCTGACAGACACCTGGTATCAGTACTACGGCAATCTGCATTTCAAGCAATCCGATGTGTTCCTTGACGCCAACCTCTATCACACCCGGGACACCGGCCAGGCATTGGCCGGTGCCATCGACAACACCGCGTACAGCCTGTCCGGCCGATACACGCTGGGCGCCCATGGTTTCACCGTGGCCTATCAGAAGATCGACGGTGATACGCCATTCGATTTCGTCGGTGGCGATTCCATCTATCTGGCCAACTCGATCAAGTACGCCGACTTCAACGGTGCCCATGAACGTTCGTGGCAGGCACGCTACGACCTGGACCTGGCGCCCTACGGGATTCCCGGGCTCAAATTCATGACCCGTTACGTCACCGGAGACCAGATCGACGGCACCCATGCACCGCAAGGCGGCGCCTACAACCCGTTCGACGCGGCGTCCGGCACCTTCGTGCCGCAACAAGGCGATGGAGGCAAACACTGGGAGCGAGACATCGACCTGCACTACGTCGTGCAGTCCGGTGCGGCCAAGGGCTTGTCGCTGCAACTGTCCCATGTATCGCACCGGGCGAACGCGGCCCAGGCCGGCGATGACATCGACCGGGTTTACGTGGTCATCCAGTACCCGTTGAACTTCGGGCCGTTCTGAACGGAATGTGGCGGAAGGCAGCCGGAGTCGAACCTGCCCGGGAACGGATGCCGTCCCCAACCGGGTTTGAAGCCCGGCCGCGCCACCGGGCGCGATTGCCTTCCTTGAACTCATGCCCCTGAATCACGCACCTGAATCAGTGCTCTGTGCGCCGGGCCAACGCACTGTCCGCACGAATCTGCCGACGATCACCGAAGCGTCGTGTCAGGCCGATGCGATCGAAGTACTCCAGTATCTGAATGCTGCGCTTGCGCCCCAAACCGATAGCATCGCGGAACGCCGCCACCTGAATCACCGGGTCGGCATCCGCCAGTTGCACAAGCATAGCCGCCAATCGACGGATCATGCCGTCGGTGTAAAACAGATCGTTGACCACTTGATGGAGCAGGCCCAGCCGGGCCATTTTGCGTAGCAATGCGCGAACGGTTGCCTCGTCTTGCCCCAGGTTGCGCACCCAGGGCGGGTCGAAACCGGCTTGTTCGAACAACGGCTGCAAGCATTGCCACAAGGCTTCGTCTTCTTCACTCAAGCGCACCTGATGTTCAGGCAGGTGCAACCACGGTCCGCTGCTGACGATAGCGCCGCTGGCCAGCAATTCATCGAGCAGGCTGATAAACGTCGGGCGTTCCAGAGTGCTGCCGGCAAATCGGCGCAGACGATCCCGGTCCGGGCCCATTTGATCCGGTTCGATTTGATGGAAACGCGCGAGTTGTTCCACTAAAGGCGCTTTCAAGGCTTCCCAACGACTGGCACTGAACAGCAACGGGCCTTGACGGGTATCGATCAGGCGCACGTCATCCGGCAGCATCCAGGAATTGCGCGGACAGTTGAACTGACGCTCCAGGCGCTGCGGGTCGAGTCCGGTGTCGCTATGGGCCAGCAATGCCGGCAAAACATCCTCCAGCGTTGCACGGTTGGCCAGCGCGTCCAGTTGCGCCAAACGTTCGGGGCTGCGGCGTTGCCGAGTGGGTGCAAACGGATCGAGCACCCGACCGCCGCCAAGAGTGCGTTGGGCACTCTGGTCGCGCAGGATCAACGGATCGCCCTTCACCGCATGCACCGCTGTATTGAGCAGCAGTTGCGCAAACATCCGCCCACCGGGCGCCAGGCTTGTGCCTTCCAGCAAGGCGACTCGCCCGGTGACGTCCTGGGTGCCTAGGTGCACATGCACCGGTTGAAAGTGCTCGAAGGCCCTGGGTTCACCGGCAAGCAACTGCATGTCGATGTCCAGGCGTTGAGTGGGCGCGTACAAGCCCTCGGCCAGCAACCAGTGGCCGCGATGGATCTGCTCCAGGGCCAGCCGCTCGGCACTCAGGTTCAACGCCACACGCTGGCCGGCAAAGGCGCTGTCGGCGGTCTGGTTTTGCGCGTGCAGGCCGCGAATGCGCACCGGTTTGCCTTGTGGCCCCAACAGCAGGGTATCGCCCACCGCGACCTGACCGGACAGTGCCGTGCCGGTCACGACGATGCCTGCCCCGGCAACGCTGAAGGCCCGGTCGATCGCCAGGCGAAAACCACCTTCGGTGCTGCGTTGCAACACCTCCCGTTGTGCTTCGAGCAGAGCCTGGCGCAGGGTTTCGATACCCTCGCCGGTCACGCTCGACAGCGCTATCAGCGGTGCATCGGCATACGGTCCGGGAGCCAGCAAGGTACGGATCTGCTCATGCACGATCTGCACCCTGGCGCTGTCGACGCGGTCGCACTTACTGATCGCCACCAATGCCCGGGGGATGCCCAGCAACTGGACAATCGCCAGGTGCTCCCGGGTCTGCGGCATCACCCCGTCATCGGCGGCCACTACCAGCAACACCAGATCGATGCCCTGCGCCCCTGCAAGCATGTTGTGGGTGAAGCGCTCATGCCCGGGAACGTCGATGAAACCGGTCAGCTGCGCCCCCGGCTCCAGCGCGGCATACAGATAGCCGAGGTCGATGGTCATGCCGCGCTCACGCTCTTCCCGGCGCCGGTCGCCGGCCTGGCCGGTCAGTGCCTGGAGCAGCGCGGTTTTGCCATGGTCGATGTGCCCTGCGGTGCCGACAATCACCCTGCCCGGCCCTCCACCTGCAATTGATCGAGTTGCGCCAACCAGGCCGGTTCGTCGTCCAGTTGCCGCAGGTCCAGCCACAGGGCGTCGTCGTCAATGCGCCCGAGTACGGCAATCGGCAAGGCGCGAAAGGCTTCTTCCAGCGTCAACAGAGAGCGCCCGCGCAAGCGCTTGGAGGTCAACGGGCGCAAACACAGCGCTGCGCTGGCCAGCCGCGCCACCGGTTGGCTGCCGCTGCCGATCATGCCCAGTGCCGGCATGGCACTGACGCTCCAGCCGTCACCCAACACCTGGACCAGCGACGGCCGCAAACGCTCAGCCTGGGCGAGAATATCGGCCTGTGGCCGGGTCAACAGGCGCAGGCTGGGCAGGCGCTCGGCCAGTCGGTCCGGGTTGCGGTACAAACCCAACACCGCTTCCAGGGCAGCCAGGGTCATTTTGTCGACCCGCAGCGCACGCTTGAGCGGGTTTTTCTTGATCCTGGCGACCAGTTCCTTCCGGCCGACAATCAACCCGGCTTGCGGCCCGCCGAGCAGTTTGTCGCCACTGAAGGTGACGATGTCCGCGCCATCCAGCAGCGCCTGACGTACTGTCGGTTCGGCGGGCAAACCCCAGCGGGTCAAGTCCAGCAGACTGCCGCTGCCGAGGTCTTCAAGCAATGGCAGTCCATGTCGGTGGGCAATTTGCGCCAGTTCAGCCGTCGCCACACTCGTGGTGAAGCCTTGAATGCTGTAGTTGCTCGCGTGCACCCGCATGATCAAACCACTGCGCGGGCCGATGGCGGCCTCGTAGTCACGGGCATGGGTGCGGTTGGTGGTGCCGACCTCAAGGAGCTTCACCCCGGCACGGGCCATGATGTCGGGAATGCGAAAGGCACCACCGATTTCAATCAGTTCGCCCCGGGAAATAATGCCTTCCTTGCGCGCGCCCAGGCTGTTGAGGGTCAGCAATACAGCAGCGGCATTGTTGTTGACCACGGTCACCGCTTCGGCGCCGGTCAGTTCGCGAATCAAGCCTTCGATCAGGTCGTCGCGATCTCCGCGCTTGCCGCTGCGCAAGTCGAATTCGAGGTTGAGCGGGTAGCGGGCAGCCTTTTGCACCGCCTCAATCGCTTCTTCGGGCAACAGCGCCCGCCCGAGGTTGGTGTGCAAGACCGTGCCGGTGAGGTTGAACACTCGACGTACATGGCTGCGATGCTGGGTTGCCAATCGTTCGCCGACCCTGCCCGCCAGCACTTCGGCGCTGACTTCTACAGGCTCGAGCACACCCTTCTGCAGCCCTTCGCGCAGTTCATCAAGCAATTGCCGCAAGGCAGCCAGCAAGGCGTCGCGCCCATAGCGCTCGGCCAACGGCTGGCACGCCGGGTGACGCAACAAACTGTCGATGGAGGGCAGGCGCAGGGGTTGACTGGCACCGCGTGCAGACATCTGGCGCTCCTGAAAACGAATGACCGTCGCGCCAAAGTGTAGACGCTGCGGCTATTCGTCTCCCGGAGCCAGCAACAGATTCGGTGCCAGGCGCTGATAACCGTCCTGGGTCAGGCGCATGTCGAGCATCAGACTGGACAGGTCTGCCGACAGTGCTTCGGCATCCGCATCGTTCTCCAGATAGAGCAACTTCAGATAGCTGTTACAACCGGGGCAGACTTCGGCGCGCAACGGCGCCTGATTGGCGGCATGGCGATCATCTTCAAGGCTGAGGTATTCCAGGCCCTTGCTCTGCTCGCAATACACGCATTTGACCCGCACCACATGCCACTCGCAGGCACACAGCGAACAGACCAGATAACGCAAGCCGTTGTGTTTGCCGCGATGACGGATCACCCCGGCCATGGCCGGCGAGCCACAGGCCGGGCACTGGCTGAGGCGGTCACCGGGGCTAAGTGCCAGGTTCGGCGTACTCAACAACCAGTGGCTCCAGGCTACTTGCAGCGCCGCACCGAGAAACGGCACTAGCGCTGCCGGTACCAGTGAATACT
>NZ_AKJL01000232.1 GCF_000282355.1 Pseudomonas sp. GM49 | reverse complement strand
TCAAAACCAGTCCGATTGCCACACAGCAGGCGATAAGATGAAAATATACAACGCCCAAACGCAAATATTCCACGGTGGACGAAGAAAGCATACTAAGTTCCATGGTTGCCTCTTGGTTGTAATGGTGAATCAACTTGGCTCTCGGCACGGCTTGATTGGAATTTACCGTAGCTGACTGCCATTTAGATCCAGCAATTACTATCAATTAATCTTGCGGCATTACGCTGCCAAGATAATGGTGAGTTTTGCGAATGAACTTTTAATCATTCGATCATGTCAATTTTCAGGTAACAAAAAACATCATCCGCACTGAGTGCATATGAGGTTTAACTTCCGCTTATGGAGGGCCGGCGAGGCCCAGAACCCGATCGACGAGCGGATCAGGCAATGCTGGTAGGGTCGGCGGGGCTTCCACCCCATTCGAGGAAACGGATCTTGTGAACCTCACCCTCGCTGTCTTCGTAGACCAGGGTCACCGGTACCACGCCGGTCTTGTCGGATGTATCGGTACGTTGCAGTACCCGTTTTACATCGATGTCCATTCCGTAGTGGTATTCGACGGCTGAGACATGCGCGCCGGGTTCTTGCAGGCCGTTCTGGTCAAACACACTTGGCGCGAGACTGGAAATCACGGCACTTACTACTGTAGCTATATTCATAAGGCTGTACCTCTTCTGAAGTTCGCTTAACGGGGACTTAATGTGACACATGGTGAGCGTGAAGTTCACTTTACCGCGACGAACGTGCCCGCCTGCAAAGCCTGTAGTGGCTG
>NZ_AKJL01000231.1 GCF_000282355.1 Pseudomonas sp. GM49 | reverse complement strand
GTTTGGCGGCGAAGCCGTCGCAAAACAAGCCGCCGTAGTTCTGCAGGTTAGCCGCGGATACGGGTTTTACGACGGCTTCGCCGCCGAACGCAGCCTTCGGCAGCTGCTACATTAGCTTTCATGCCACCTGGCAGGGTTGCGCTGAATCAAGCATTGATACGCGCCTGGGCGGCCAGGCGATTGATCGCCCGGTCGAGATCTTCCAGTGCAACGCTGGCTTTCGGGTCCTGTTGCTTGAGCAGGGTTTCGCTGCGTTGGCAGGCTGCGCGCAATTGCGGTACGCCGCAGTAACGTGTCGCGCCATGCAGGCGATGGACCCGTTCGATCAGGGCGTTGTGATCGTTGCTTTGCTGAGCGAGGCGGATGGCTTCGCGGTCAGCTTCCAGGGATGCGAGCAGCATCGCCAGCATGTCCGCGGCCAGATCTGCCTTGCCGGCGGCCAGGCGCAATCCTTCCTCGTGGTCGAGCACCAACAGGTCATGGGCGCCGCCATGCATATCGCCGGAGCGCTCCGGGCTGTGATTGCGCAGCGCCAGGCCGCTCCACTTCAGCACCACCTGCGCCAATTGCCGTTCGCTGATCGGTTTGGTCAGGTAGTCGTCCATGCCGCTTTGCAGCAGCGCGCGTTTTTCGTTGGCCATGGC
This sequence comes from Pseudomonas sp. GM49, assembly GCF_000282355.1. Classification (GTDB taxonomy): domain Bacteria; phylum Pseudomonadota; class Gammaproteobacteria; order Pseudomonadales; family Pseudomonadaceae; genus Aquipseudomonas. Next base: position 2,865 of record NZ_AKJL01000231.1, on the reverse strand, counting down.
GTGGGCGGTGAGGGCTACGATCGGCAGCGGCGTGCAATGCCGTTCGCTTTCCCACTGGCGGATCGCCTCGGTGCTCTGGCGGCCGTCCATGCCGGGCATTTGCACGTCCATCAACACCAGATCGAATGTCTCGTTCTGCACCGCCTTGACGGCGGCATAACCGCTTTCCACCGCGAGCACCTTGGCGCCCATGTCTTCGAGCAGGGTCTGCACCAGCATCAGGTTGGCCGGATTGTCGTCGACGCAAAGCACCTTCGGTGCACGGCTGGACACCGGTTCACCCGGCTCGCTGCGCATCGGGCGCGGGCTGACCAGGTCAGACAGAGAGCGTCGCAGCTTGCGGGTGCAGGCCGGTTTTGCCTGGAGCTGGCTGTGGGGGTTGGGCACGGAAAGATGGAACAGCGTCTGTTCCGTGGTCGGGCACAGCACCAACACCTTGCAGCCAAGATGCTCGAGGTCCCAGATATGCTGGTTAAGGCGTTCCGGCGGCATGTCGTTGCTGGTGATGCCGAGCACGGCGAGGTCGATTGCCTGATCGGTCTGGTGAGCGGCGGTCACGCCATTGGTCAGGCTTTCCAGGGTATTGAACGGTGTGGCGCTGAGGCCGCAATCTTCCAGTTGATGCTGCAACGCCTGCCGGGCCAGTTCGTGGTTTTCCAGCACCGCTACCCGACGCCCGAGCAAGGGTGCGGCGGGCAAGTCTTCGGCATCGTCGCGGGCTTTCGGCAGGCTCAGGCTGATCCAGAATTCCGAGCCTTCCCCCGGCGTGCTGTCGACGCCGATCTCGCCACCCATCTGTTCGATCAGGCGCTTGGAAATCACCAGACCCAGGCCAGTGCCGCCGGGTTGTCGCGACAGCGAGTTGTCGGCCTGGCTGAAGGCCTGGAACAGGGCGCGCACGTCCTGGTTCGACAGGCCGATACCGGTGTCCTGAATGCTGATGCGCAATTGCACAGTGTCTTCGTGTTCTTCTTCGAGCATGGCACGGGCGGCGATGGTGCCTTCGCGGGTGAACTTGATCGCGTTGCTCACCAGGTTCGTCAGGATCTGCTTGAGTCGCAGCGGGTCGCCCACCAGTGACAGCGGCGTGTCCCGATACACCAGGCTCACCAGTTCCAGCTGCTTGGCGTGGGCGGCCGGGGCGAGGATGGTCAGGGTGTCTTGCAGCAAATCGCGCAGGTTGAACGGAATGTGGTCGAGCACCAGTTTGCCCGCCTCGATTTTCGAGAAGTCGAGAATCTCGTTGATGATGCCCAGCAGGCTGTCGGCGGATTTTTCGATGGTGCCCAGGTAGTCGAGCTGGCGCGGGGTGAGCTCGCTTTTTTGCAACAGGTGGGTAAAACCGAGAATGCCATTGAGTGGCGTGCGGATTTCATGGCTCATGTTGGCCAGGAATTCGGACTTGATCCGGCTCGCTTCCAGGGCCTCCTTGCGCGCCAGGTCCAGCTCGATGTTCTGGATCTCGATGGTTTCCAGGTTCTGGCGCACGTCTTCGGTGGCCTGGTCGATGCTGTGCTGCAATTCTTCCTGGGCGTTTTGCAGGGTGCCGGCCATGCGGTTGATGCCGGAAGCCAGTTCATCCAGTTCCTGGCTGCCGAGGGGCGGCAAGCGGGTTTCCAGATGGCCGTCCTTGAGTTGAGCCACGGCTTGCTTGATCTGGCTCAACGGCCGATTGATCGTGCGGCCCATGCGCAAGGCCAGCAGTGCCGCACCGATCAGTCCCGCACTGATCAACATCAGGCTGGCGAACAGGCTGCGGTAACCGCGCAACAGCATGCTGTTATGGGACAGTTCAAGTTCGACCCAGCCCAGCAGACGGTCGGCTTCTTCGGGAATCACGTCCCCGGCCAGGTTGCGGTGTTTGCCGAATACCGGCAGCAGGTAGCGGGTCGCATCGCTGCCGCTGCGGCGCAGCATTTGCGTGCCGCTGCCGGAGGGCGTCTGATTGAGCATGGTCGGGCCGGCGTGGGCCAGCAGCGTGCGATCGGGAGCCAGGAAGGTCACGGCCCGTACGTCGGTTTGTTCCAGGGCCTGGGTGGCGATGCGTTCGAGCAGTTCGTTGTCCTGATGGCCCATGGCTGGCGCCGCCAGCGGAGCCAACTGCTCGGCGATCATTTCGCCGCGCTGCATGAGCTGGGCTTGCAGGTCAGCCTGTTGCATCCAGGTAAAATAACCTCCCAGCACCAATGCCATCAGGCTGGTTGGCAACAGGGTCAGCAACAGCACGCGGCCTTTGATTCCCAGTTTCTTGAGCACGCATCTCTCCTGCACCCGCTATTTATCGACCGGCACATGCATCCGCCATGCACCACTTGCGCAGTGTAGCGATTTGCTCGCGGGCAATCCTGGTAAAAATGGTGCCGTCATTCGTCGGCCCGGGCGACTCATTGTCGATACGGACAAACCGTGGGTTGCCCCTGGCGAGGCAATCTTGAATAATCGCTCAACTGAGAATTATTTGCAGATAGTCATGACTCCCATCACTGCCGGCCTCCCCCGAATCCTGTCCATCGAAGACGACCTTGTGCTCGGAGCCTACGTTCATGAGCATCTGGACCGTAGCGGCTTCCAGGTGACCTGGTGCCAGAACGGCCAGGAAGGCCTGGACATTGCTCGCCGGCAACCTTTCGACGTGGTGCTGATGGATATTCTGCTGCCGGGCATGGACGGCCTGGCGGTACTGACCCAATTGCGCCAGAGCCATTCCACCCCGGTGTTGCTGATGTCGGCCCTCGGTGCCGAGGCTGATCGCATCAGCGGCTTTCGCCTGGGGGCCGATGATTACCTGCCAAAACCCTTCAGCATGGTGGAGTTGCGTGTGCGCATCGAGGCCATTCTGCGGCGGGTGGCACTCGACCGCCGGCC
>NZ_AKJL01000230.1 GCF_000282355.1 Pseudomonas sp. GM49 | reverse complement strand
CCGCCGATGTCCACTGGCTTGCCCTGGACAGCGTTGAGTTCGGCAACGATGGTCGCCTCGTTCTCGGTCAGGGTCTTGGCCAGGGTCGCGAACTGCGCTTGCAGTGCAGTGTCTTCGGTCTGGGCAGCCAGGGCTTGAGCCCAGTACAGCGCCAGGTAGAAGTGGCTGCCGCGGTTGTCGATGTTGCCGACTTTGCGCGATGGCGACTTGTTGTTGTCCAGGAACTGGCCGGTGGCCTGATCCAGGGTCTTGGCCAGAACCAGCGCCTTTGGATTGTTGTAGGTTACGCCCAGGTGTTCCAGGGAAGCCGCCAGGGCCAGGAACTCACCCAGCGAATCCCAGCGCAGGAAGTTTTCTTCCAGCAACTGCTGAACGTGCTTCGGTGCCGAACCGCCGGCGCCGGTTTCGAACAGCCCGCCGCCGTTCATCAGCGGAACGATCGACAGCATCTTGGCGCTGGTGCCCAGTTCCATGATCGGGAACAGGTCGGTCAGGTAGTCGCGCAGTACGTTGCCGGTCACCGAGATGGTGTCTTTGCCTTCGCGGGTACGCTGCAGGGTGTACTTCATGGCGTCGACTGGCGACATGATCTGGATGTCCAGGCCGGCAGTGTCGTGATCCTTCAGGTAGGCCTGAACTTTCTCGATCACCACGCCATCGTGGGCGCGCATCGGGTCCAGCCAGAAAATCGCCGGGGTGCTGCTGGCGCGAGCACGGTTGACGGCCAGTTTGACCCAGTCCTGGATCGGCGCGTCTTTGGTCTGGCACATGCGGAAGATGTCGCCGGCTTCAACCGACTGTTCCAGCAGCAGGTTGCCCTTGCTGTCAGTGACGCGAACAACGCCGTCAGCCTTGATCTGGAAAGTCTTGTCGTGGGAACCGTACTCTTCGGCTTTCTTCGCCATCAGGCCAACGTTTGGCACGCTGCCCATGGTGGTCGGATCGAATGCACCGTTGGCCTTGCAGTCTTCGATCACTGCCTGGTAGATGGTCGCGTAGCAGCGATCCGGGATCACAGCCTTGGTGTCGTGCAGCTGGCCGTCGGTGCCCCACATCTTGCCGGAGTCACGGATCATGGCTGGCATCGAGGCGTCGACGATCACGTCGCTCGGCACGTGCAGGTTGGTGATGCCTTTGTCGGAGTTGACCATCGCCAGGGAAGGGCGAGCGGCGTAGACCGCCTGAATGTCAGCTTCGATGGCCGCTTGCTGTTCAGCAGGCAATGCCTTGATGCGAGCGTACAGGTCGCCGATGCCGTTGTTCAGGTTGAAGCCGATCTGTGCCAGCACGTCAGCATGTTTGGCCAGTGCGTCTTTATAGAACTCGGCAACGATCTGGCCGAACATGATCGGGTCGGAGACCTTCATCATGGTGGCTTTCAAGTGAACCGACAGCAGCACGCCTTGTGCCTTGGCGTCTTCGATTTCTGCGGCGATGAAGCTGCGCAGGGCGTTTTTGCTCATGACCGCGCAATCGAGGATCTCACCGGCTTGTACGCTGGTCTTTTCTTTCAGGACGGTGGCGGTGCCGTCTTGAGCGATCAGTTCGATTTTCACGGCGTCAGCGGCGTCGATCAGGGCGGCTTTTTCGCTGCCATAGAAATCGCCGGTGCTCATGTGCGCGACGTGGGACTTGGAGTCCTTGGCCCAGGCGCCCATTTTGTGCGGGTGCTTGCGCGCATAGTTCTTGACCGACAGCGGAGCGCGGCGGTCGGAGTTGCCTTCGCGCAGAACGGGGTTCACAGCACTGCCCTTGACCTTGTCGTAGCGCGCCTTGGCTTCTTTGTCGGCGTCGCAGGTCACGGTTTCCGGGTAGTCCGGCAGGTTGTAGCCCTGGGCTTGCAGCTCTTTGATTGCGGCTTGCAGTTGTGGAACCGAGGCGCTGATGTTCGGCAGCTTGATGATGTTGGCTTCAGGCGTAACGGCCAGGGCGCCCAGTTCGGCGAGGTGGTCGGCTACGGCTTTGTCACCCAGTTGCTCGGGGAAGCTGGCCAGGATGCGCCCTGCAAGAGAGATATCGCGGGTTTCAACGGCGATATCAGCCGAGGCGGTGAACGCCTCTACGATAGGCAGCAGTGAATAGGTGGCGAGGGCAGGAGCTTCGTCGGTGAAGGTATAGATGATCTTCGAGCGGGTGGGCATATTCGGATTAACTCTCTCTTCTTTGCTAAAGCGTGCGCAGAAACTCGAGGGCGCCGGGTAAGCGCGTTCGTTCAAAGTCATCCATGAGCCGAATATCGAGGTTTCGTTGCTGTGATGTTGGGTGCATCAGTAGGGCGTCAAGCAGTCGGGCTGCGGTAACAGACCGGCTTATCAGGCGTAAACACTCATCGTAGAGCTGTTTCGCCCGTCGTGACCCTTTAGTCAGCGGCGGCATTATACATAGGTAGCTGGCAATCTGCCGATGGTTCATACGCAACGAATGTCGTCCATTGGTCTAAAGGTCGCAGGCGCGAGCAGGGCGTAGGGTCATTCGTCGTGCTTGAGTTTGGCGCTTTTCCCTTTGCTTTCAGGCTTGTAGCTCGCGAGTTGCAAGGCTTTGCGGCAGATGGATGGAACATAGGGTTTGCGCGCCGATTCAACTGGGTTACGCTCGAACCAAGCCAGATGTTCAATCCAATCAATGGAGTTCAGCATGGGTTACAAGAAGATTCAGGTTCCAGCCGTCGGCGACAAAATCACCGTCAATGCAGACCATTCTCTCAATGTTCCTAATAACCCGATCATCCCCTTCATCGAAGGCGACGGCATTGGTGTCGACATCAGCCCGGTCATGATCAAGGTTGTCGATGCTGCTGTTAAGAAGGCTTACGGTGGCGAGCGCAAGATTTCCTGGATGGAAGTGTACGCCGGGGAGAAAGCGACTCAGGTTTACGATCAGGACACCTGGCTGCCTCAGGAAACCCTGGACGCGGTCAAGGATTACGTGGTTTCCATCAAGGGCCCGCTAACCACCCCGGTCGGTGGCGGTATCCGTTCCCTGAACGTGGCCCTGCGTCAGCAACTCGACCTGTACGTCTGCCTGCGTCCGGTGCGCTGGTTCGAAGGCGTGCCTAGCCCGGTCAAGAAGCCAGGCGATGTCGACATGACCATCTTCCGCGAGAACTCCGAAGACATCTACGCCGGTATCGAGTGGAAGGCCGGTACGCCGGAAGCCACCAAGGTCATCAAGTTCCTCAAGGAAGAAATGGGCGTTACCAAGATCCGTTTCGACGAGAACTGCGGTATCGGCGTCAAGCCGGTGTCCCTGCAGGGCACCAAGCGTCTGGCGCGCAAGGCCCTGCAATATGTGGTCGACAACGATCGTGATTCGCTGACCATTGTGCACAAAGGCAACATCATGAAGTTCACCGAAGGTGCCTTCAAGGAATGGGCCTACGAAGTGGCGGCTGAGGAATTCGGCGCGACCCTGCTGGACGGCGGTCCGTGGATGCAGTTCAAGAACCCGAAAACCGGCAAGAATGTCATCGTCAAGGATGCCATCGCCGACGCCATGCTCCAGCAGATCCTGCTGCGCCCGGCCGAGTACGATGTAATCGCGACCCTGAACCTGAACGGCGATTACCTCTCCGACGCCCTGGCGGCGGAAGTGGGCGGTATCGGTATTGCGCCGGGTGCCAACCTGTCCGACACCGTGGCCATGTTCGAAGCTACCCACGGTACTGCACCGAAGTACGCCGGCAAGGACCAGGTCAACCCGGGTTCGCTGATCCTGTCCGCTGAAATGATGCTGCGCCACATGGGCTGGACCGAAGCGGCCGACCTGATCATCAAGGGCACCAACGGCGCGATTTCCGCCAAGACCGTGACCTATGACTTCGAGCGTCTGATGGAGGGTGCGAAGCTGGTTTCGTCTTCCGGCTTCGGTGATGCGTTGATCTCGCACATGTAAGAATACGCAGGCACATGAAAACCGCCTGATTCAAGAAGTTGAGTCAGGCGGTTTTTTTATGACTGGATGACGCGGCGGTGTTAAGCCGAAACGGTCTGTTCAGGTGTCTGTGTCGTGATTTTCGAGGCGTCCACCGGGTTGCTGATGTTGACCGCGTGCAGGCCTTTGGGGCCCTGGATGATATCGAATACGACAGATTGCCCGGCTTTCAGGGTTTTATAACCATCCATTTTAATGGTTGAGTAGTGGGCAAACAGGTCTTCTGTCTTGCCTTCCTCGTTGATGAATCCGTAACCCTTGGCATTGTTGAACCACTTCACCTTGCCGACAGCCATACCCATATCCCTCTGCAACAGACTCCATCACTGGAGTATCATCCAGTACATCCGCAGTCGAATCTGTAAATAAGATTGACTCCGCGGACCTTTTTTACCCACTGTGGGCTCTATTGGTTGTAACACCGTTTTGCCGATAGTCAAGCTGACCGGGCAGTCGGAGTTGAAAACGCTGATAGCCGCCCCCACCACTGTATTTGAACCACTGACGAACCTTTCTTTCCATGCATGCAATCAGCCAGATTCGACTAACATTCAATCAGGATCACCCTGATTTACACGACGACGATTCCACAGGCATTGCTGTTCAGGAGGCAAAGCCTGCGCTACAGGCGCCGCCGATGTACAAGGTGGTTTTGTTCAATGATGACTACACACCGATGGATTTCGTCGTCGAAGTGCTCGAGGTGTTTTTTAACCTGAATCGCGAGCTGGCGACCAAGGTCATGCTGGCCGTCCATACGGAAGGGCGGGCAGTATGTGGAGTGTTTACCCGCGACATCGCGGAGACCAAGGCCATGCAGGTCAACCAGTACGCCAGGGAAAGCCAGCATCCGCTACTCTGTGAAATCGAGAAGGACGGTTAATCGCCGACCACTTGGGTATGAGGTGAAGCTATGTTAAACCGCGAGCTCGAAGTCACCCTCAATCTTGCCTTCAAGGAGGCCCGTTCGAAGCGTCATGAGTTCATGACTGTCGAACACCTCTTGCTGGCCCTATTGGACAATGAGGCTGCCGCCACCGTTTTGCGTGCGTGCGGCGCAAACCTCGACAAACTCAAGCATGACCTGCAGGAGTTCATCGACTCCACCACGCCATTGATCCCGGTTCATGACGAGGATCGTGAAACCCAGCCAACCCTGGGCTTCCAGCGTGTACTGCAACGTGCTGTGTTTCACGTACAGAGCTCGGGCAAGCGCGAAGTGACTGGTGCCAACGTACTGGTCGCGATCTTCAGTGAGCAAGAGAGTCAGGCGGTGTTCCTGCTGAAACAGCAGAGCGTTGCCCGTATAGATGTCGTCAACTACATCGCCCATGGCATTTCCAAGGTGCCGGGGCATGGCGATCACTCTGAAGGTGAGCAAGATATGCAGGACGACGAGGGTGGTGAGTCTTCTTCCTCGGGTAATCCCCTGGATGCTTATGCCAGCAACCTCAATGAACTGGCGCGCCAGGGTCGTATCGATCCGTTGGTGGGGCGTGAGCTGGAAGTCGAGCGTGTCGCGCAGATCCTGGCGCGTCGGCGTAAAAACAATCCGCTGCTGGTGGGCGAGGCTGGCGTGGGTAAAACCGCGATTGCCGAAGGCCTGGCCAAGCGCATTGTCGACAACCAGGTGCCGGACCTGCTGGCCAATAGCGTGGTTTACTCCCTCGATCTGGGTGCCTTGCTGGCCGGTACCAAATACCGTGGCGATTTCGAGAAGCGCTTCAAGGCGTTGCTCAATGAGCTGAAAAAGCGTCCGCAGGCGATACTGTTCATCGACGAGATCCACACCATCATTGGTGCGGGTGCCGCGTCCGGTGGCGTCATGGATGCTTCGAACCTGCTCAAGCCGCTGCTGTCCTCGGGTGATATCCGTTGCATCGGTTCGACCACCTTCCAGGAATTCCGCGGCATCTTCGAGAAGGACCGTGCCTTGGCCCGGCGTTTCCAGAAGGTCGATGTGTCGGAACCTTCGGTGGAAGACACCATCGGTATCCTGCGCGGTCTCAAAGGGCGCTTCGAACAGCATCACAATATCGAATACAGCGATGAAGCCTTGCGCGCCGCTGCCGAACTGGCTTCGCGCTATATCAATGACCGGCACATGCCGGACAAGGCGATCGATGTGATTGACGAGGCGGGTGCCTACCAGCGCCTGCAACCGATCGAAATGCGGGTTAAACGCATCGAAGTGCCTCAGGTCGAGGACATCGTCGCGAAAATCGCGCGGATTCCGCCTAAGCACGTCACCAGCTCCGACAAGGAGTTGTTGCGTAACCTTGAGCGTGACCTGAAGTTGACCGTGTTCGGTCAGGATGCCGCGATCGACTCGCTGGCGACCGCGATCAAGCTGTCCCGTGCCGGCCTCAAATCCCCTGACAAGCCTGTCGGTTCGTTCCTGTTCGCAGGGCCTACCGGTGTCGGTAAAACCGAGGCGGCGCGTCAGTTGGCCAAGGCGTTGGGTGTCGAACTGATTCGTTTCGACATGTCCGAGTACATGGAACGCCACACCGTATCGCGTCTGATCGGTGCGCCTCCGGGGTATGTCGGGTTCGATCAGGGCGGTCTGCTTACCGAGGCCATCACCAAGCAGCCACACTGCGTGCTGTTGCTCGATGAGATCGAGAAGGCGCATCCGGAAGTCTTCAACCTGCTGCTGCAGGTCATGGACCACGGTACGCTGACCGATAACAACGGGCGCAAGGCGGATTTCCGTAACGTGATCGTCATCATGACGACCAACGCCGGTGCCGAGACCGCAGCTCGCGCTTCGATCGGTTTCACCTATCAGGATCACTCGTCCGATGCGATGGAAGTGATCAAGAAGAGCTTCACGCCGGAATTCCGCAACCGTCTGGACACCATCATCCAGTTTGGTCGCCTCAGCCATGAGGTCATCAAGAGCGTGGTGGACAAGTTCCTTACCGAGCTTCAGGCGCAGCTGGAAGACAAGCGTGTGTTGCTGGAAGTCACCGATGCGGCCCGCAACTGGCTGGCCGAAGGTGGTTACGACGCGGCGATGGGTGCTCGCCCTATGGCTCGCCTGATCCAGGACAAGATCAAGCGTCCGCTGGCGGAGGAGATTCTCTTTGGCGAACTGGCCGAACATGGCGGTGTGGTGCACATCGACATCAAGGACGGCGAGCTGACCTTCGAGTTCGAGACCACGGCCGAGATGGCCTGACGTTCAAAAGCAAAACAAAAAGGCGCCGAGAGGCGCCTTTTTGTTGTCTTGGTCGTACGCAATTCAAATGTGGGAGCGGGCTTGCTCGCGAAAGCGGTGGGTCAGAGAAGAAGATGTCGATTGTCACACCGCATTCGCGAGCAAGCCCGCTCCCACACAAACAAAAACGCCCGGCATAAGCCGGGCGTCTTGTATTGACTTGCGTAGCGAGTGGGCCCTGTCTCTGTAGGAGCGAGCTTGCTCGCGATGTTCGTCAATGATGATGCGGGGACTCTGACTTGACGCGGTGCCCTCAGGTTTTTCGCGAGCAAGCTCGCTCCTACCTTAGCGAGCGCGGTAAGTGATGCGCCCTTTGCTCAAGTCATAAGGAGTCAGCTCTACGCGCACTTTGTCGCCGGTAAGAATACGGATGTAGTTCTTGCGCATCTTGCCGGAGATGTGCGCGGTTACGACGTGCCCATTTTCCAACTCCACGCGAAACATGGTGTTGGGCAGGGTGTCGACGACAGTGCCTTCCATTTCGAAGCTGTCTTCTTTCGACATGCAGTAAAGCCCTCGGTGTCCAGTGAATGGCCCGGTGCAACTGCGCCAGGCAAAAGCGGCGTGCATTGTGCCCGAAAAGTGGGGTTCAAGCCAAGGGGTTTAGGGTGCGCTCTAGTTCAGGACGACCCAGCGCTGGTTAACCAGCAGTTCAATGGGGCGATACTGGGTCTTGTAGTTCATTTTTTTGCAGTTTTTGATCCAGTAGCCCAGATAGACCGCATCCAGCCCCAGGCGCCCGGCCTCGGCGATCTGCCAGAGGATCGCGTAGCGTCCCAGGCTGCGACGCTCTTCGTTGGGTTCATAGAAGGTGTACACCGCCGACAGACCGTTCGGCAGAAGATCGGTGACGGCGATCGCCAGCAACCGGCCGTCGAGACGGAATTCGTAGAACCGGGAAAACGGCAGGTCGCGCACCAGGAATGTGGAAAACTGATCGCGGCTGGGCGGGTACATGTCGCCGTCGGCATGCCGTTGTTCGATATAGCGCTGATAAAGATCGAAATACTCTTCGTTGAAACCTGGCTTGGCGGGGCGTACCTGCAAGTCGGCGTTGCGCTTGAAGATGCGTTTCTGCTGACGGTTGGGGGTGAATTGCGCTACAGGAATGCGCGCCGGAACGCAGGCATTGCAATTCTGGCAATGCGGCCGGTAGAGATGATCGCCACTGCGACGAAACCCCATCTCCGACAGGTCTGCGTAGACATGCACATCCATGGGCTGGCTAGGGTCGAGGAACAGGGTTGTGGCCTGCTCCTCGGGCAGATAACTGCAAGAGTGCGGCTGAGTGGCATAGAACTTCAAACGCGCCAACTCGGTCATGATCAACCCTCGGGGTAGTGCTTTGGATTAAGTGTAAGCCACGCTGGCAAAAGTCGCTCAGCAAACCCAGGTGGCAGAGTTGGGTTGGTCCAGGTGCCTGGCCAGATAGCTGGCAAACTCGCGGCGGGGTATCGCCCGGGCTCCGAGACTGTGCAGGTGGTCGGTGGGCATCTGGCAATCGATCAGCACAAAACCGGAGTCTTTCAGATGCCGGACCAGGGTGGCAAAGCCGAATTTCGAGGCATTGTCCGTGCGGCTGAACATGGACTCGCCAAAAAACAACTGGCCCATCGCCAGGCCATACAAGCCGCCGACCAGTTCGTCCCCGTCCCACACTTCCACCGAGTGCGCGTGACCACGCCTGTGCAGCTCTATGTAGGCGTCCTGCATCGCGTCGGTGATCCAGGTGCCGTCGGCGTGATCCCGGGGGGCGGCACAGGCGCGGATGACGGCGGCGAAGTCCTCGTCAAAGGTCACTTGATAGCGTTGCTGGCGCAGCAGTTTGTTCAGGCTGCGCGAGACGTGCAATTCGTCGGGAAACAAAACCGTGCGCGGGTCCGGAGACCACCAGAGGATCGGCTGGCCTTCGGAAAACCATGGAAAGCACCCGTGGCGATAGGCGTTGATCAACCGATCAGCGGACAGATCACCACCGGCAGCCAGCAACCCGTTGGGGTCGCGCATGGCCTTTTCCAGTGGTGGAAAGGTCAGGGAGTTGCGTTGTAACCAAGTCAGCATGGCATCCGGGCTTGTAGAAGGGGAGGGCAGTGGCGGGTGTTGGCCCGACGTAAAGTTTGCCTTCAAACGGCAGGAATGTCGTCGAGGTATTTTTCGGCGTCCAGCGCCGCCATGCAACCGGCACCGGCAGACGTAACGGCCTGGCGATAAACGTGGTCGGCCACGTCGCCGGCGGCAAACACACCCGCAATCGCCGTGGCGGTGGCATCGCCTTCGCTGCCGCCCTTGACCAGCAGATACCCGTCGCGCATTTCCAGTTGGCCTGTGAACAGGTCGGTGTTGGGTTTATGGCCGATGGCGATAAACACCCCGGCCAGAGGCAGCTCTTTGGTTTCACCCGTTTGACTGTCCCGCAGGCGGGCGCCGGTCACGCCGCTGGCATCGCCGAGCACTTCGTCCAGATTCTGGTTCCAGTGCAGGCGGACGTTGCCGTTGGCGGCTTTTTCGAAGAGTTTGTCCTGGAGGATCTTCTCCGAGCGCAGCTTGTCGCGCCGATGGACCAGGTGCACTTCCTTGGCGATGTTCGACAGGTACAAGGCTTCTTCGACCGCCGTGTTACCGCCGCCGACCACCGCAACCACCTGATTGCGATAGAAAAATCCATCGCAGGTCGCGCAGGCCGAAACCCCTTTGCCGGCAAATGCTTCTTCCGACGGCAGGCCCAGGTATTGCGCGCTCGCGCCGGTGGCAATGATCAGTGCATCGCAGGTGTAGGTTCCGCCATCGCCGATCAGCTCGAACGGCCGTTGTTGCAACTTGGCAGTATGGATGTGGTCGTAAATGATCTCGGTGGCAAAGCGCTCGGCGTGTTTTTGCATGCGGTCCATCAGGACCGGCCCGGTCAGGCCTTCGACGTCGCCTGGCCAGTTATCCACTTCGACGGTGGTGGTGAGCTGGCCACCAGCCTGTATGCCGGTAATGACAACGGGTTTGAGGTTGGCGCGGGCGGCATAAACGGCTGCGCTGTAACCGGCAGGGCCGGAGCCCAGGATAATCAGGCGTGAATGCTTCGCTTCGCTCATAAAAACACCTCATAAGCCTTTGTCACAAAAGAGAATGCATGCTCAAATTGAACGGCATGTCATGTGCTGTTGACTATGCTACACCCAAGGGTCTCAAGCATGGCGTCGTGCGTACAAACCCGTACAATGCCCTGCTATATTCAGTGCGCGCCGTGTTTATAAAAACCGGGGCGCAGTGTTAAAAGTAGTCCCGGTTACGCGTGTTAACTTTTTTACCTGCCTGGATTGGGTAGTTTTTTGGCAGTTTTCATAGACATTCACCAGATGGACGCGCCCATGGCGCAGGAAAAGTAGCGTTTTGAAGAAATCCACCGCAGCACCTAAACCAGCCGTCGTTCCGCTCTGGCGCCAGCACTTGCACTACCGACTCAAGGAAGGTGCGCTGATCGCTATCGGTGCCTTGTGCCTGTTCCTGATGATGGCCTTGTTGACCTATGGCAAGGATGATCCGGGCTGGAGTCATAACAGCAAGATCGACGACGTGCAGAACTTCGGCGGGCCAGCGGGCTCCTACAGCGCCGATATCCTGTTCATGGTGCTGGGTTACTTTGCCTACATCTTCCCGTTGCTGCTGGCGATCAAGGCGTACCAGATCTTCCGTCAGCGTCACGAACCGTGGCAGTGGAGCGGCTGGCTGTTCTTCTGGCGCCTGATAGGGTTGCTGTTCCTGGTACTGTCGGGCGCCGCTCTGGCCCATATCCATTTCCATGCCGCGACCGGTCTGCCGGCCGGTGCGGGCGGAGCGCTGGGCGAAAGCCTCGGTGACCTGGCCAGGAACGCCCTGAATATCCAGGGCAGTACACTGCTGTTCATCGCGTTGTTCCTGTTCGGCCTGACCGTGTTTACCGACTTGTCGTGGTTCAAGGTGATGGACATCACCGGCAAGATCACCCTCGACCTGTTCGAACTCTTCCAGGGCGCGGCCAATCGCTGGTGGGCGGCCCGTACCGAGCGCAAACAACTGGTTGCCCAGTTGCGTGAAGTCGATGATCGTATGGATGAAGTGGTCGCGCCGACCGTCACCGACAAGCGCGAGCAAGCCAAGGTCAAGGAGCGCCTGATCGAGCGTGAGCAAGCCCTGAGCAAGCACATGTCCGAGCGCGAGAAGCAGGTGCCGCCGGTGATTGCGCCCGCGCCGCCAAAACCTGCCGCACCGAGCAAACGCGTCGAAAAAGAGAAGCAGGCGCCGCTGTTCGTCGACAGCGCCGTGGAAGGTACCTTGCCGCCGATCTCGATTCTTGATCCTGCGGAAAAGAAACAGCTCAATTACTCGCCTGAATCCCTGGCTGCGGTTGGCCACTTGCTGGAAATCAAGCTCAAGGAATTCGGCGTTGAAGTCGCAGTGGATTCGATTCACCCGGGCCCGGTGATTACCCGTTACGAAATCCAGCCGGCTGCCGGTGTAAAAGTCAGTCGCATCTCCAACCTGGCCAAGGACCTGGCCCGTTCCCTGGCCGTGACCAGCGTGCGCGTGGTGGAAGTGATTCCGGGCAAGACCACGGTCGGTATCGAGATCCCCAACGAAGACCGGCAGATCGTGCGTTTCTCCGAGGTGCTGTCGACTCCCGAGTACGACAACTTCAAATCCCCGGTCACCCTGGCCCTGGGCCATGACATCGGCGGCAAACCGGTCATCACCGACCTGGCGAAAATGCCGCACTTGCTGGTGGCCGGTACCACCGGTTCCGGTAAGTCGGTGGGTGTGAACGCGATGATCCTGTCGATCCTGTTCAAGTCCGGCCCGGAAGACGCCAAGCTGATCATGATCGACCCGAAAATGCTTGAACTGTCGATCTACGAAGGCATTCCGCACCTGCTGTGCCCGGTGGTCACCGACATGAAGGACGCCGCCAACGCCCTGCGCTGGAGCGTTGCCGAGATGGAGCGACGTTACAAGCTGATGGCCAAGATGGGTGTGCGAAACCTGTCGGGCTTCAACGCCAAGGTCAAGGAAGCCCAGGACGCAGGCGAGCCGTTGAGCGATCCGCTGTACAAGCGCGAAAGCATCCACGACGAAGCGCCGCTCCTGCAAAAGCTGCCGACCATCGTGGTGGTGGTCGACGAATTCGCCGACATGATGATGATCGTCGGCAAGAAGGTCGAAGAACTGATCGCCCGTATTGCGCAGAAAGCTCGTGCGGCCGGTATCCACTTGATCCTCGCGACCCAGCGTCCGTCGGTGGACGTGATCACCGGTCTGATCAAGGCCAACATCCCGACTCGCATGGCGTTCCAGGTGTCGAGCAAGATCGACTCGCGGACCATCATCGACCAGGGCGGTGCAGAACAACTGCTGGGCCACGGTGACATGCTGTACATGCCGCCGGGTACCAGTCTGCCGATTCGTGTTCACGGTGCTTTCGTGTCCGACGATGAGGTTCACCGCGTGGTGGAAGCCTGGAAGCTGCGGGGCGCGCCGGAATACAACGACGACATTCTCAATGGCGTCGAAGAGGCGGGCAGCGGCTTCGAAGGCAGCAGCGGTGGCGGCGACGGAGACGATCCCGAGGCCGACGCGCTGTACGACGAAGCGGTACAGTTCGTACTGGAAAGCCGTCGCGCCTCCATTTCCGCCGTTCAGCGCAAGTTGAAAATCGGCTATAACCGCGCCGCGCGCATGATCGAAGCCATGGAAATGGCCGGGGTCGTGACGTCCATGAACACCAACGGTTCGCGTGAAGTCCTGGCCCCTGGCCCGGTGCGCGACTGACCCGAGTATGAAAGGAGTGGCGCCCTTTGGCGCCGCTCGCACTCCCACGAATGTTATGAGGACTCCCATGCGTCTGATCCGCATGCTGTTGCTGCCGGTACTGGCTTTGACCACGCTCTCGGCTCACGCCGATGACAAGGACGTGGCGCGCCTGACCCAACTGCTGGAAAAATCCCAGACCCTGACCGCACGTTTCTCGCAACTGACCCTTGATGGTACCGGCACCCAGTTGCAGGAAACTGCCGGCGAGATGTCGCTGCAGCGTCCGGGCTTGTTCTACTGGCACACCGATGCACCGGCCGAACAGACCATGATCTCCGATGGCAAGAAAGTCACACTGTGGGACCCGGACCTGGAGCAGGCCACCATCAAGAAGCTCGACCAGCGCCTGACCCAGACACCAGCGTTGCTGCTGTCCGGTGACGTGTCCAAGATCAGCCAGAGCTTCGACATCAGTGCCAAGGAAGCCGGCGGCGTGATCGACTTCACCCTCAAGCCGAAGACCAAGGACACGCTATTCGACAGCCTGCGCCTGTCGTTCCGCAACGGTCTGGTTAACGACATGCAGTTGATCGACAGCGTCGGCCAGCGCACCAATATCCTGTTCACCGGGGTGAAGGCCAATGAGCCGATCCCGGCTTCCAGGTTCAAGTTCGATATCCCCAAGGGTGCGGATGTGATCCAGGAATAAAGTGCAGAACCTCTGTAGGAGCGAGCTTGCTCGCGATGAACCCGTGCACGCCGCGGGGTGTCAGGCTTACAGCGTTATCGTTGGCGACCATCGTCGGAACGCCGCCCGGAGCAAGCTCGCTCCTACAGGATCGGCATCAGACCCAGTGAGGTTTCATAGGTAGTGATGGATCTGTTTCGCAGCACCCCGATCGCCCAGCCCTTGGCCGCCCGCTTGCGTGCGGCCAATCTGGACGAGTACGTCGGTCAGGAACACGTGCTCGCTCGCGGCAAGCCCTTGCGCGAAGCCCTGGAGCAGGGTGCCCTGCACTCGATGATTTTCTGGGGGCCACCCGGGGTGGGTAAAACCACGCTGGCGCGATTGCTCGCGGAAGTCTCGGATGCGCACTTCGAAACGGTCTCGGCAGTGCTGGCCGGGGTCAAGGAGATCCGTCAGGCGGTGGAAATCGCCAAGCAACAGGCTGCGCAGTACGGCCGCCGCACCATTCTGTTCGTCGATGAAGTGCATCGCTTCAACAAGTCCCAGCAGGATGCGTTCCTGCCCTATGTCGAGGACGGCACGCTGATTTTCATTGGCGCGACCACGGAAAACCCTTCGTTTGAACTCAACAACGCCTTGCTGTCGCGAGCGCGCGTCTACGTGCTCAAGAGCCTCGACGAAGCGGCCTTGCGCAAACTGGTGCAGCGCGCGCTGACCGAAGAGCGGGGCCTGGGCAAGCGCAACCTGACCCTCAGCGATGAAGGCTTCCAGATGCTGCTGTCGGCCGCCGATGGTGATGGCCGGCGCCTGCTCAACCTGCTGGAGAACGCCTCGGACCTGGCCGAGGACAACGGTGAAATCGGCACCGAACTCCTGCAAAGTCTGCTCGGTGACACCCGCCGCAGGTTCGACAAGGGCGGCGAAGCGTTCTACGACCAGATTTCCGCGTTGCACAAGTCGGTTCGCGGCTCCAACCCCGACGGCGCGTTGTACTGGTTCGCGCGGATGATCGACGGCGGTTGCGACCCGTTGTACCTGGCCCGGCGTGTGGTGCGCATGGCCAGCGAAGACATCGGCAACGCCGACCCGCGCGCCCTGAGCCTGTGCCTGGCGGCGTGGGAAGTGCAGGAACGCCTCGGCAGCCCGGAAGGTGAGTTGGCGGTGGCCCAGGCCATCACCTATCTGGCCTGCGCGCCGAAAAGCAACGCGGTGTACATGGGCTTCAAGACTGCATTGCGCGCCGCCGCCGAGCACGGCTCGCTGGAAGTGCCGCTGCACCTGCGCAACGCACCGACCAAGCTGATGAAGCAGTTGGGCTACGGCGATGAATACCGTTACGCCCACGATGAGCCGGACGCCTATGCCGCCGGAGAAGACTATTTCCCGGAAGAACTCGACCCGATCCCGTTCTATCAGCCCGTGCCTCGTGGTCTGGAGCTGAAGATCGGCGAAAAGCTCAATCACCTGGCGAAACTCGACCGTTTAAGCCCCCGGCAGCGGAGAAAATAGTGCTTGCCTTGATCGTTGCGGTTTCCGTTGGCGGGATCGCCGGCACGTTGTTGCGCTTCGCCACGGGCAACTGGATCAATGCGAATTGGCCGCGGCACTTCTATACCGCGACGCTGGCCGTTAATATCGTGGGCTGTTTGCTGATCGGTGTTCTATACGGTCTGTTTTTGATACGCCCGGAGGTGCCTTTTGAGATTCGCGCCGGGTTGATCGTTGGCTTCCTCGGGGGGCTGACGACTTTTTCATCCTTTTCACTGGATACGGTGCGCCTGCTGGAAAGCGGGCAAGTGCCGCTGGCCCTGGGCTATGCGGCGCTCAGCGTATTCGGCGGGCTGCTTGCCACCTGGGCCGGCCTGTCCTTGACCAAACTTTGATAAACGAGAAACCGACATGCTCGATTCCAAACTGTTACGTAGCAACCTTCAGGACGTAGCGGACCGCCTGGCATCCCGTGGCTATACCCTGGATGTTGCGCGCATCGAAGCGCTGGAAGAACAGCGCAAGACCGTCCAGACCCGCACCGAAGCACTGCAGGCTGAACGTAATGCGCGCTCCAAATCCATCGGTCAGGCCAAGCAGCGCGGCGAAGACATCGCGCCGCTGATGGCGGACGTCGAGCGCATGGCGGGCGAATTGAGCGCCGGTAAAGTCGAACTCGACGCGATCCAGACCGATCTGGATTCGATCCTGCTGGGTATCCCCAACTTGCCGCACGAATCGGTACCGGTTGGCGACGACGAAGACGGCAACGTCGAAGTGCGCCGCTGGGGCACCCCGACGGCCTTCGATTTCCCGGTTCAGGATCACGTGGCCCTGGGCGAGAAGTTCGGCTGGCTGGACTTCGAAACTGCCGCCAAGTTGTCCGGCGCCCGTTTCGCCCTGCTGCGCGGCCCGATCGCTCGCCTGCACCGCGCCCTGGCGCAGTTCATGATCAACCTGCACGTCACCGAGCACGGCTACGAAGAGGCCTACACGCCTTATCTGGTCCAGGCACCGGCGCTGCAAGGCACCGGTCAGTTGCCGAAGTTCGAAGAAGACCTGTTCAAGATCGCGCGCGAAGGCGAGGCCGATCTGTACCTGATCCCGACCGCCGAAGTGTCGCTGACCAACATCGTCGCCGGTGAGATCGTTGATTCCAAGCAACTGCCGATCAAGTTCGTAGCCCACACACCGTGCTTCCGCAGTGAAGCCGGCGCATCGGGTCGTGACACTCGCGGCATGATCCGCCAGCACCAGTTCGACAAAGTTGAAATGGTGCAGATCGTCGAGCCGTCGAAGTCGATGGAAGCGCTGGAAGGCCTGACCGCCAACGCCGAGAAAGTCCTGCAACTGCTGGAACTGCCTTATCGCACCCTGGCGCTGTGCACCGGCGACATGGGCTTCAGTGCGGTCAAGACCTACGACCTGGAAGTGTGGATCCCGAGCCAGGACAAGTACCGCGAGATTTCGTCGTGCTCCAACTGCGGCGACTTCCAGGCCCGTCGCATGCAAGCGCGTTTCCGCAACCCTGAAACCGGCAAGCCGGAACTGGTGCACACACTGAACGGCTCCGGCCTGGCGGTGGGGCGTACACTGGTGGCGGTGCTGGAGAACTATCAGCAGGCCGACGGTTCGATCCGAGTGCCTGAAGTTCTCAAGCCGTACATGGGTGGCCTTGAGGTCATTGGCTAAATGAACTATCTGCCGCTGTTTCACAACCTTCGCGGCAGTCGTGTGTTGGTCGTCGGTGGGGGGGAAATTGCCTTGCGCAAATCCCGCCTGCTGGCCGATGCCGGTGCGTTGCTGCGGGTGGTTGCACCTGAAATCGAAGCGCAATTGCGCGAACTGGTTGCCGGCAGCGGCGGCGAGTGCCTGTTGCGTGGTTATGCCGAGGCGGATCTGGACGGTTGTGGGCTGATCATTGCCGCCACCGACGACGAAGCGCTGAACGCACAAGTCTCCGCCGATGCCCATCGGCGTTGCGTACCGGTCAACGTGGTGGACGCGCCAGCCCTGTGCAGCGTGATCTTCCCGGCCATCGTCGACCGTTCCCCACTGATTATCGCGGTGTCCAGCGGCGGCGATGCGCCGGTGCTGGCGCGTTTGATCCGCGCCAGGATCGAAACCTGGATTCCTTCCACCTTCGGTCAGCTGGCCGGACTGGCGGCGCGTTTTCGTCATCAGGTCAAAGGCCTGTTTCCGGATGTGCAGCAGCGTCGGGCGTTCTGGGAAGATGTTTTCCAGGGCCCGATTGCCGATCGGCAACTGGCCGGGCAGGGCGGTGAAGCCGAGCGGTTGTTGCAAGCGAAGATCGATGGTGAAGCGCCGGTTGCAACCGGCGAAGTCTATCTGGTGGGCGCTGGGCCGGGCGATCCCGACCTGCTGACGTTCAAGGCATTGCGTCTGATGCAGCAAGCCGACGTGGTGCTGTATGACCGTCTGGTAGCGCCGGCGATTCTCGAACTGTGCCGTCGCGACGCCGAGCGGGTTTACGTCGGCAAGCGCCGTGCCGATCACGTGGTGCCGCAGGATCAGATCAACCAGCAATTGGTGGATCTGGCCAAACAGGGCAAGCGTGTAGTGCGATTGAAGGGGGGCGATCCGTTCATCTTCGGTCGTGGCGGTGAAGAGATCGAAGAGCTGGCGGCCAATGGCATCCCGTTCCAGGTCGTGCCGGGGATCACGGCGGCCAGCGGTTGCGCGGCCTATGCCGGGATTCCGCTGACCCATCGCGATTACGCGCAATCGGTACGCTTTGTCACCGGGCACCTGAAAGACGGCTCAACCGATTTGCCGTGGGCCGATCTGGTCGCGCCGGCACAAACCCTGGTGTTCTACATGGGGTTGGTGGGCTTGCCGGTCATTTGCGAACAGTTGATCAAGCACGGTCGTGGCGCTGATACCCCGGCGGCGTTGATCCAGCAGGGCACCACGGTCAACCAGCGAGTGTTTACCGGCACCCTGGCGGACCTGCCGCGGCTGGTGGCGGAGCATGAAGTGCATGCGCCGACATTGGTGATCGTCGGTGAAGTGGTGCAGCTGCGCGAGAAACTGGCGTGGTTCGAAGGGGCACAGGGGCAGGTCTGATTTGTGGCGAGGGGGCTTGTCGGAACGCCGCATCGCCCCGTTGGGGCGCGAAGCGGCCCTAAAAACTGTAATCGCGATTGGACCGCCTGTACGCGGCAACAGGTTTTACGACTGCTTCGCAGCCGAACGGGGGCAAGCCCCCTCGCCACAATTGATCTCATCCACTTTCAAATTTCAGTTTGATATCAGGCCTTGCGCCAAACCCCTTTCCCGCTCAACCGCTCCCGATCATGGGGCGCGGTGAAGTCCTGGGCCGGGCCTTTCGGCACCACACCCGTCGGGTTGATGGTGCGGTGACTGGCGTAGTAGTGGTTCTTGATGTGGGTGAAATCCACCGTCTCGGCGATCCCCGGCCACTGATAAATCTCGCGCAACCAGTTCGACAGGTTCGGATAATCCGCAATCCGCCGCAGATTGCACTTGAAGTGCCCGTAGTACACCGCATCGAAGCGAATCAGTGTGGTGAACAGACGGATGTCCGCTTCGGTCAGGTATTCGCCAGCCAGGTAACGGTTGGCGCCGAGTAACAGCTCCAGTCGATCCAGCTCGGCAAACACGTCGTCGAAAGCTTCTTCATAAGCCTGTTGCGACGTGGCAAACCCGGCGCGATACACGCCGTTGTTCACCGCCGGGTAAATCCGCTCGTTCAGCGCATCAATTTCACCCCGTAGTGGCGCGGGGTAAAAGTCCAGGTCATTGCCGGTCAAATCATCGAAGGCACCATTGAACATGCGGATGATTTCCGACGATTCATTGTTGACGATGCGCTTTTGCTGTTTGTCCCACAGCACCGGTACGGTGACGCGGCCGGTGTAGTCGGCGGTGTCGGCGGTGTAGCGCTGGTGCATGAAGTCGAAGTAATCGAGTTTGTCGCCGGTCGAGCCCAGGTGCCGGTCGAAGGTCCAGCCGTTTTCCAGCATCAACCAACTGACCACCGAGACATCGATCAGCTTTTCGAGGCCTTTGAGTTTGCGCAGGATCAGCGTGCGATGTGCCCAGGGACAGGCCAGGGAAACGTACAGGTGGTAGCGCCCGGGCTCGGCCGTAAAACCACCGACGCCGGTCGGTCCCGGCTTGCCGTCAGTGGTCAACCAGTTGCGACGCTGCGCCTGTTCGCGCTGGAACGCGCCGTCCTTGCTGCTTTCGTACCACTTGTCCTGCCAGCGGCCATCAACTAACAAACCCATGTTCAAGACTCCCGAAACCCATAATCGTTGCAGTTGAGTCTATTCCGATGAGTTCGAACAAAAAGCGCAAAGATCGGGCGTGAATGATCGGTTAAATCGATTTGTCCCGCGCCGCCCAGTATTTTTCTGCGGTTTCGAAGGCCTGTTCGCGGCTTTGTCCGAGGCCACGCAGGGCCAGGGCCATGGTCGAGATCAGGGCCATTTGCGGATAGCTGTCGACCACGTCGCCACGCCATACGGCTTTGAGGTGCTCCGGATCGAGGCTGGCCGGTTTGACATGGCGCTGGCTCGACAGCTGCGGCCATTCCTCATCCCAGCTCTCGCCACCGCTCGTACCGTACAGGTGGCTGTCGGCGTCCGGGTTGATCTCGATTTCGCCGCCATCGCCCTTGATCACGATGGCGGTATCACCGAGCAGTCCGCTGGCATCGCGATGCACGGCCTGATAGCCAGGGTGGAAAATGCTTTGCAGGCCGCAACGCGCACCCAGCGGATTGAGAATCCGCGCCAGCGAGTGGATCGGCGAGCGCAAGCCCAGGGTATTGCGCAGGTCGATCATCCGTTGCAACTGCGGTGCCCAGTCCACCAGCGGCATGAAGGCCAGGCCGCCGTTATCCAGCGCCGTGCCGACCTGTTGCCAGTTGCGGCACAGCGGGATGTTCAATTCGCCCAGCAGTTGCTCGGTGTACAACCGGCCAGCCGTGTGGGCACCGCCGCCATGCATGAAAATCCGCAAGCCATTTTGCGCCAGACACTTGGCCGCCAGCAGAAACCATGGCAGGTGACGTTTCTTGCCGGCATACGTCGGCCAATCCAGATCCACCGCCAATGCTGGCGGATTCAGGCGCTCACGCAAGGCTTCGGTGAACCCGGCCATTTCCTCGGCGCTTTCTTCCTTGTGCCGCAACAGCATCAGGAACGCCCCGAGCTGGGTTTCCTCGACCTTTTCATCGAACACCATACCCATGGCTTCGCGGGCTTCGACCCGGGTCAGATCGCGGGCGCCGCGCTTGCCTTTGCCGAGGATCCGCACGAATTGGGCGAACGGATGCTCGGCGGGCGTTTCGAGGGTCAGTGCTGGGTAATCAGTCATAAGCAATTCGTCGGTTTGGGCAGGCCCGCCAGTTTCGCGGCGAGTTTGGCGGGAGTGCCTTTGAACAGGCGGTTCAGGTGCAGGCTGTTGCCTTTTTCCGGGCCGAGTTTCAGGGCGGTGTACTTGATCAACGGGCGGGTGGCCGGTGACAGCTGGAATTCGGCGTAGAAACTGCGCAGCAGTTCGAGGACTTCCCAGTGTTCGGGCGTCAACTCGATGTCTTCGGCAGCCGCCAGGGCACTGGCCACATCGGCGGACCAGTCATTCAGTTCGATCAGGAAACCGTCCTTGTCCAGCTCGATGGCGCGGGCGCCAACCGTCAATGCATTCATAGCCAACTGTTGACCTTGTCGTAGTGAATCGACAGTTCGACGAAGGCCGGGTAATCGATGGCCCGGGCCCAGTCTGGAACCACAAGCGCACGGGCCTGGGCATCTTCGGCCAGGACGAACAGTTTCAGGCCACGTGCGCTGAGCGCAGCGAACGGCGCGGTGCCTGGTTGCAACGCATAGGCCGCATCACCGGACAACAGCAACCCGTCGTTGGCGCCGATCACGCGCAGGCAACTGGTCAGGCGTTCGTCGCCGAACGGAGAATGAGACAACACATGCAAAGTCGACATCAGAGGGTGATCACCTGGTCGTAACGGTCAATGAGGGCGCTGATTTCGTGGGCGGCCAACACTTGGGCTTCCTCCAGCGACAGGCCGCTCGGGTCCAGGCCGCGTTGGGTGATGCTGTCGCCACAGGCAAACAGTTCCTCGACACCGAACATCGGCAGGGCCTGCAGATTGGCGCTCAGGTCTTTCTGTTGCAAGGCCTTGGCGTTCTGACTGGCGGCTAGCTGGAACACGCCGTCATCGAGAAACAACAGGCCAATCGGCAGATCGAAGGCGCCGCCGGCCAGCACGATATCCAGTGCTTCCCGCGCGCCCGGGCCGGACCATGGCGACTGGCGGCTGATGATCAACAGGGACTTGGCCATGTCATGCGCCTCCGAAACAGATCAGGCGGTCGGCATCCTGCGCCGCGTCATGCAACTGGCCGAGACCGGACAACTCCCACGGCGCGCCGACGGCTACAGCCTCGCGCTGATAGCGCTTGGCCTCTTCTTCATTCAAGACACCACGACGCAGGGCGGCGGCGATGCACACTACGCCATCAAGTTGATGGTCGCTGACGAATGTGCGCCATTGCTTGGGCAAGTCCAGTTCATCCTGGGGTGTGACCACGCTGCCGGACGCGTTGTAGACGCCATCCTGGTAGAAAAACAGCCGGACAATCTCATGCCCGCCGGCCAGCGCCGCTTGGGCGAACAGTAAGGCGCGGCGCGAGGAGGGCGCATGGGCGGCGGAAAACACGGCGATGGCGAACTTCATGGTGCACTCGATCAGCGAAACTGCGGCCATGATAATGCTTTATCGGCGGGGCGGCTAAAGTGATGTTGTCTGTGCGGGCCTTATCGCTGGGAAGCCAGCTCCTACAGTAGATCTGTGGCGACATACCCTGTAGGAGCTGGCTTGCCAGCGATAGCGGGCTAAAGTCAACGCGGCATATACCCCAACTGCCAGCGCCGCGGGATCTTCAACGACAACACCCCCAGCCCGGCAGCCAACAGGCCACTGGCAAACAACGCCTTGAGCCCCAAGTGATGTTCCAGCACGGCACCGAGTACCGCGCCAGCGAACATGCCGGTCCAGGGGATCAGTTGCACGCGCCAGCCATTACGGCGCTCGCCGAGCATCCAGCGTCCCAGTCCGCGGCCGAAGCGCGACAGGGCGCCTGTCACGTAGGTCAGGCCGACCGGTAGGCCATTCACTTCTTCTACCGCGGCGTTGAGCATTCCCATGGCGATGATCGCTGCCAGCAGTGCGGGCAGTTGCGCATCGAAAGGCCAGGCTGCGGCGGCGCATAACAACGTGGCAATGCTCAGCAACAAGGGCAACGCTCGGCGGCCACCTAGCCGGCTGACGATAATGCCCAGCGCGTTGCCGACGATGAAGGTGGCGATGAGGATGACCAGGCGCAGGGTCAACCCAAGGTCGCCAGCACTGATGGCGACAGCCATCCGGGTGGTATTGCCACTCATGAACGAGACGAAGTCGCCGCTGGCCATGAAGCCGATGGCGTCGGTCATGCCGGCGAGTACCGAGAGCATGGCCACCAGGCTCAGGCCTATGCGCCCGCGCCATTTCTGCGTGTGCAAGTGACCGGGGCTGGCGTGGGGCCTGGCGGTGTTGGGCAGCATCGGCGATGGTATCCCTGAACAGTGCTTAGGGTTTTATCCCATTCAACTCGCAATATTCCAGCCAGTCCATGCCGGCCATTTCTGCCACTTCCCGGTGCACTTCCAGGCGCTGCGCCTCATAGTCCCGGGACGTGGCGGCGGTTAATTGCAACGTCAGTTCCCAAGCGAACAATTTCTGGCGCTCCGCTTCAGCTTCAAACGCTTCGTGCAGTCGTTCCTCGCGATACTGGGCCGCCGTTTCGCCCTTGGCCTGAGCCAACAGCGGGTTGAGGTGGTCGAGTTCTTCGCGCAATTCGGGGCGCGCATCGAGAAACTTCTTGAGTGCTAGCTCATGCTGCAGTTCGGTTGCCGCCATGGTCGCTCCTTGAGTGGGGATTACGAAGACTGCTTCTTGCTGGCCTTGGCCGCTGCTGCCAGGCATTCGAGGGCAAACTGTTCGGTATAGGTCATCTGGATCGGTGTGGTTTCGCCTTTGACGGTTCTTTCGCCGTTGAGGATGTAGCGAATCCGCTTGTCGGTGACACCGATTCGCTTGGCGATCCATGAAGGCGTCTGACCGATCTGGCTGATCAGCTTGTCGGCATATTCAGCGGTCGGTTTGTAAAACTCGGCATTAGGTGTCATCAGAATTCCAGTGATAGGCGCGATGCGGCGATATTGGCGCGACAGGGTGCGCGAATCGTTGCGCGGTGTCGCGGTATAAATGCAGTAAAGCAGAACGATACGGGCTGCCGGGGTGATAAAGTCCGCTTTTTCCTGATGAGTGAATGCAATGCGATTTCTGATGGTGGCGCTGGCCGTGACGTTGCTGGCGGGATGCGCGGGCTCGGCGATGAACGATGCCCGCACCAAGGCCCCGTACAAGACTCTGAACTCGGAAAAGCCGGCAAAAGACGTCGCCCAGTGCGTGCAGTTTTCCTGGCAGGACGAGGCCGTGTTCGGTGTCGATGCCGCGGCGTATTTGCAGGCAGGCGAGAAGGGTGGCACTACGGTTTACACGCGTTCGGCAGAGTCTTTCGTCGACGTGACCACCGATGCCTCGGGGACGGTTTTGAGCTACTACGCGCAGAAGGACGATTTCGTGGCCAAGCGCCGGTTGGCGGCGTTGGCGACTTGTTTGTGATCTGATAGCAGACGCAAGTCCCTTGTGGGAGCGGGCTTGCTCGCGAAAGCGGTGGATCA
>NZ_AKJL01000229.1 GCF_000282355.1 Pseudomonas sp. GM49 | reverse complement strand
CGCCCACTTCGCCAATGGCAGCCTGCCGCTGGTGTTCCTGGTGGCGCTGTTGGTCACGTTGATTCCGACCACCATCGGCGGTTTGCTGTCGGCCATTGGTATCGCCGGGATGGATCGACTGGTGCGCCTGAACGTGATCGCCAAGTCCGGTCGTGCGGTGGAAGCGGCGGGAGACGTGCACGTCCTGCTGCTGGACAAGACCGGCACCATCACCTTCGGTAACCGTCGTTGCTCGGCAGTGTATGCCGCGCCAGGCGTGACAGCCAGGGAGCTGGCCGAAGGCGCATTGCTGGCTTCGCTGGCCGACGACACTGCCGAAGGCAAGTCGATCGTCGAGTACTTGCGTGGCACTCATCCGCAACCGGAGCCGCCCTCTGACTTGCTGACAGCCGTGCCATTCAGTGCCGAAACCCGCTTGTCCGGTGTCGACTATCAAGGGCGCGTGTACCGCAAAGGCGCGGTGGATTCGTTGCTGGCGTTCGTGGGCCTCAAGCGTGCTGATCTGGCAGCACCGTTGTCCCGTGAAATCGACAAGATCGCCCAAAGCGGCGGTACCCCGTTGCTGGTGTGTGCCGACGGTAAACTGCTCGGCGCGATCCACCTCAAGGACGTGGTCAAGCCCGGCATCCGCGAGCGTTTCGCCGAGTTGCGCAAGCTGGGGATCCGCACCGTCATGGTCACCGGCGACAACCCGCTGACCGCCGCCGCCATCGCTGCCGAAGCGGGTGTGGACGATGTGCTGGCCGAAGCCACGCCGGAGAAAAAACTGGCGCGCATTCGTCACGAGCAAAACGACGGTCGCCTGGTCGCCATGTGCGGCGACGGCGCCAACGACGCCCCGGCCCTGGCCCAGGCGGATGTAGGCATGGCGATGAACGACGGCACGCAAGCGGCACGTGAAGCGGCCAACATGGTCGATCTCGACAGCGACCCGACCAAGCTGCTGGACGTGGTGCAGATCGGCAAGGAATTGCTGGTCACCCGAGGTGCGCTGACGACCTTTTCCATCGCCAACGACGTGGCCAAGTATTTCGCGATTCTGCCGGCGCTGTTCGCCGCGATCTACCCGCAATTGGGCGTACTCAACGTGATGCACCTGAGCAGTCCGCAGAGCGCGATTCTGTCGGCGATCGTGTTCAACGCCTTGATCATTGTCGTGCTGATTCCTCTGGCGCTGCGCGGTGTGCGGGTGCAAGCGGCGAGTGCGGCGGCGTTGCTGCGGCGCAATCTGCTGATCTACGGCCTGGGCGGGATTCTGGTGCCGTTCGTGGGCATCA
Source organism: Pseudomonas sp. GM49 (assembly GCF_000282355.1). Lineage (GTDB taxonomy): Bacteria > Pseudomonadota > Gammaproteobacteria > Pseudomonadales > Pseudomonadaceae > Aquipseudomonas. The sequence continues at coordinate 4,323 of NZ_AKJL01000229.1, read as the reverse complement.
AGGCGATCGACATGCTGTTGACGGCGTTGCATTTGGTTTGACTGAACACGCCCCTGTAGGAGCGAGCTCGCTCGCGATGGTGGTTAACGATAACGCGTGTTTCCTGACTGTACGCGGCGCTCTCAATTGCATCGCGAGCAAGCTCGCTCCCACAGGTTTTTCCTGTGAATTAGAGGATTTTGAAATGTCCACATTGATACGCCCGGCCCTGAGCCTGCTGGTCCTGATGACGCTGATCACCGGCGTCGCTTATCCACTGGTGGTCACCGGCGTGGCCCAGGTGGCTTTCCCGGATCAGGCCAATGGCAGCCTGGTGCGCGATGCCGAGGGCAAGGTCCGCGGCTCCTCGCTGATCGCCCAGGATTTCGTCGGTGACGCCTGGTTCCACCCGCGCCCTTCGGCCGGTGCCTTTGCCACCGTGTCGAGCAGTGCCAGCAACCTGTCGCCCAGCAACCCGGCCCTGGCCACACGGGTGATCGACGATGCCACTAAACTTCTGGTGCCAGGCCTGGGGCCGGTGCCGCTGGCGCTGCTCACTACGTCCGGCAGCGGTCTCGATCCGCACTTGCCACCGGCCGCGATTGCCTATCAACTGGCGCGTGTCGCGACGGCGCGCAACCTGCCGGTAACGACCCTGCAGCAACTGCTGGATACCCACATCGAGCAGCCACTGGTAGGCCCGCCGGTGGTGAATGTGCTTGAGTTGAATCTGGCGCTGGAAAAACTGTAATTCCGTGGTGGAGCCATTCGCGAGCAAGCCCGCTCCCACGGGAGTACGCATTCCAACTGTGGGAGCGAGCTTGCTCGCGATAGCGGTCTGACAGGCACTACACAAACATCCGAAAAAAGAGATCTCCAAGCATGAGCAACTCCGGCCGCGCCGACGCGCTGTTAGCAAACCTGCCCCGCGACGGCCGTGGACGGCTCAAGGTATTTCTCGGCGCCGCGCCGGGTGTCGGCAAGACCTACGCCATGTTGCAAGCGGCCCACACCCAGTTGCGCCAAGGGGTGAAAGTCATCGCCGGCGTTGTCGAAACCCACGGCCGGGCCGAAACCGAAGCGCTGCTCAGCGGTTTGCCGCAGCAGCCGTTGGTGCGTTCGGAATACCGTGGCGTGTTGCTCGAAGAAATGGACCTCGACGGTCTGATCAAAGCCAAGCCGAAACTGGTGCTGGTCGACGAGCTGGCGCACACCAACGCACCGGGCAGTCGTCACGAAAAGCGCTGGCAAGACATTCAGGAGCTGCTCGCCGCCGGCATTGATGTGTACACCACGGTCAACGTTCAGCATCTGGAAAGCCTCAACGACCAGGTGCGTGGCATCACCGGCGTGCAGGTCCGTGAAACCCTGCCGGACTGGGTGTTGCAGGAAGCCTACGAACTGCTGCTGATCGACTTGCCGCCGCGGGAGTTGCTGGAGCGCCTGCGCGACGGCAAGGTCTATGTGCCGGAGCAGGCGCGGGCGGCCATCGATGCGTTCTTTTCCCAGACCAACCTGACGGCCCTGCGCGAACTGGCGATGCAAACCGCGGCGGCTCAGGTCGATAACGATCTGGCCCAGGGCTATCGGCAACTCGGTCAAGCGGCGCCAGCCGTGCGCGGGCGTTTGCTGGTGGGGGTCGACGGCGATGCCCAGGCCGAGCGCCTGGTGCGGCATGCCAGTCGCGTGGCCCAGCGGCGGCACCTGCCCTGGAGCCTGGTGCATGTGGACAACGGCCGCGTGCGTGACGAGCAGTCGCGCCTGCGCCTGCAAAGTGCCCAGCAACTGGCTGAACGGCTGGGGGGCGAGGTGGTGTTGCTACGGGCCGGTGAAGTGGCGAAAACCCTGATCCAGCATGCCGCCGAACGCCGCGCCAGCCTGGTACTGGTCGGTCAGTCTCGGCCGCGCTTGCGCCGACGTCTGTTCGGTGGCGGGCTGGCGGCGCGGCTGCTGCGCAATGCTCGCGGACTGGAAATCAACGTTCTCGATAGCGATCACCAACAGCATCAACCCCATCAGCGGTCGATGCAGTCGCTGGTCTGGTTCGACTACGCCCTGGCCGTGTTCGCGACGGTTCTGGCCAGCGCCCTGGCCTGGGCCGTGGCGAGTGTTCTGCCGCTGCCAAATATTTCTCTGGTGTTCCTTGCCGCCGTTTTGCTGGTGGCGGTGCGCAGCAGCCTCGGGCCTGCACTGGCCTGTGCCGCGCTGTCGTTTCTGACCTATGACTTTCTGTTCATTCCACCGACGTTCTCTTTCAGCATCCAGCGCGAAGAAGACGTGCTGACCTTGCTGTTCTTCCTGCTGATGGCAGCCCTCACCGGCAACCTCGCGGCGCGCCAGCGCAGGCAATTGCAGGCACTGCGCGATACACAGGAAGAGACCACCGAATTGCTCGACCTGTCACGCAAACTCACCGCCGCCACCGACCGTCAGGCTGTGGTCAGCGCGGCTGCCCAGCACCTCAACGGTTGGAGTGATGTACAACTGTGCCTGCTCAATCGCGACGGGCAAAACGGCTGGAAAGTCGAAACCGGTGGCCCGCTGGAGTTCACCGAAGCCGAACGCGCCGCCGCCGACTGGGCCTGGCAGCACGATCAACCGGCGGGGGCGGGCACCGGCACATTGCCGTTCGGCCGCTGGTGGTGGTGGCCGTTATCGGTGGAGGACGGCCCGCTGGCGTTGCTCGGCGTATGCGCCAGGGAAGGCCAGGTCCTGAGCGGCCAGCGCCGACGCTTGTTGACCGCGCTGAGCCAGCCGCTGGCCCAGGCGCTGGCCCGGGCGCAACTGGCCGATGATCTGGAAGCGGCGCGGTTGCACGGCGAAACCGAGCAACTGCGCAGTGCCTTGCTGGCTTCGGTGTCCCACGATTTGCGCACACCACTGACGTCCATGCGCGGCAGTATCGACAGCCTGCTGGCCCTGGGTGAAGCGATCCCGCTGGAGGATCGACGTGAATTGCTCGAAGGCACCCGCGATGAAGCCGAGCGTCTGGACCGCTACATTCAAAACCTGCTCGACATGACCCGGCTCGGTCATGGTGCCTTGAAGCTGGCGCGGGACTGGGTGTCGCCGGCGGACATCGTCGGCAGTGCGCTCAATCGCTTGCGCGCGGTTCTCGCGTCGCTGCAGGTCAGCACCGAAGTACCGGCGCAACTGCCGCTGCTGTTCGTCCATGCCGCGCTGATAGAACAGGCACTGATCAACGTGCTGGAAAACGCTGCGCGGTTCTCGCCGCCCCACGGGCGTTTGCAATTGCGCGCCGGGGCTGATGACAGTGAGCTGTTTTTTTCGGTCAGCGATGAGGGGCCGGGGATTCCGGAGGCGGAACGGGCGAAGATTTTCGACATGTTCTACACCGCGGCGCGAGGTGATCGTGGCGGGCAGGGCACCGGGTTGGGGCTGGCGATTTGTCAGGGCATGGTCGGTGCCCACGGCGGGCGCATCAGCGTCGCCGACGGCATCGAGGGGCGTGGCACCTGCATCTCTTTACATCTGCCGCTACAGGCTCAGCCGGGATACGAAGGTGAAGCCTGATTGTGCTTGCGCTACTCTCTTGCCACTTCTTGGTGTTGATGTGAATTCATGAGCCAGACCGCAACCATTTTGGTCATCGATGATGAACCGCAGATCCGCAAATTCCTGCGCATCAGCCTCGCGTCCCAGGGCTATAAAGTGCTGGAGGCCGGCACCGGCAGCGAAGGATTGGCACAAGCCGCACTGAACAAACCGGATTTACTGGTGCTCGACCTCGGCTTGCCGGACATGGACGGCCAACAGGTATTGCGCGATTTTCGCGAGTGGTCGACGGTGCCGGTGCTGGTGCTCTCCGTGCGCGCCGGTGAAGGGCAGAAAGTCGAGGCCCTGGATGGCGGCGCCAATGACTACGTGACCAAGCCGTTCGGCATTCAGGAATTCCTGGCACGGGTTCGTGCGTTGTTGCGCCAGGCGCCCGTAGGCGAGGTCCAGCAAGCGGCGCTGACCTTCGGTCCGTTGACCGTCGACCTGGCGTATCGCCGGGTGCTGCTCGACGGTGCCGAAGTCGCGCTGACTCGCAAGGAATACGCTGTGCTGGCGCAACTGGCGCGGCATCCCGGGCGGGTGATCACCCAGCAGCAATTGCTCAAGGACATCTGGGGGCCGACTCACACCGAAGACACTCATTACCTGCGCATCGTGGTCGGGCACTTGCGCCAGAAACTGGCGGATGATCCGACACAGCCAAGGTTCATCGTGACCGAGGCGGGGGTGGGGTATCGGTTGTTGAGTGAGTAGTTTTGAAATTTTGTGGTGACTGATCTGGCGCTTTCGCGGGCAAGTCGGATCGCCGCACCGCCGCTCCCACAG
>NZ_AKJL01000228.1 GCF_000282355.1 Pseudomonas sp. GM49 | reverse complement strand
TGGCAGCCGCCCCCGCCGAAACCCGCCGCCTGTTCCACGGCCGTGGCCGCTGCTGGCCGGGGCTGGAGCAAGTGACCGTGGACTGGCTGCAAGGTGTGGTGCTGGTGGCGCTGTTCAAGGAGCCGGAAGCTGGGCAACTGGAAGACTTGAAGCAGGTGCTGATGGCGATCACCCGGTCTGGGCAGTGGGCAGAATCCGGCGCCCATACGCTGTTGCTGCAACATCGCTACCTGCTGCAAAGCACCACCGAATGGCTGCTCGGGGAAGTCATCGAGGAAATGACCATCACCGAGGGCGGACTGAAGTACCGGGTCGACCTGGGCCGCAAACAGAACACCGGGCTGTTCCTCGACATGCGCTACGGCCGCGACTGGGTACGGGCCAATGCCGAGGGCAAGCGGGTATTGAACCTGTTCGCCTACACCTGCGGTTTTTCGGTGGCGGCCATCGAAGGCGGCGCGACCCACGTGGTCAACCTCGACATGTCGAGCCCGGCCCTGAGCCGTGGTCGCGACAACCACCGGCTCAACGGCCACGATTTGAGCAAAGTGAGTTTCCTCGGCCACGACCTGTTCAAGTCCTGGGGCAAGGTGATCGGCAAAGGCCCGTACGACCTGGTGATCATCGACCCGCCGTCGTTCCAGAAAGGCAGCTTTTTGCTGACCAAGGATTACCAGCGTGTGCTGCGCCGCTTGCCGGAGTTGCTCAGCCCGCAAGGTACCGTGCTGGCGTGCATGAACGACCCGGCGTTTGGTGCCGACTTCCTGATCAACGGCGTGACCCGCGAAGCACCGAGCTTGCGGTTCGAGCAGCGGCTGGAGAATCCGCCGGAGTTTCCGGATGCGGATGTCGAGTGTGGGTTGAAGGCGTTGGTGTTTCGGCAGTAACACCGAGTCGTGACCTTCGCGAGCAAGCCCGCTCCCACATAGGCGTTGTGACGAGCCGAGATCCAGTGTGGGAGCGGGCTTATTCGCGAAGGGGCCAATGCATTCACCAAACCACCAAGGTTCAACGCGGCTGCAACACCAGCGCAAACAACTCGCCATGCCCGTTCACGTTGAGCTTGTGATAGAGGTTGCGCCGGTGCACTTTCACTGTCTCCGGGGAGATGCCCATTTGCTGGGCAATGGCCTTGCTGGAGAAGCCCTGGAGAATCAGGCGCGCGGTTTCGATTTCCCGCAGCGTCAGGCGTGCGTCGAAGCGATCGAGCAAGGTCGCCAGATCGCCGGCCGGCGGTTCGGCGACCGGCCCTTCCGGCGGCAGCAAATCCAGGTGTCGGCGCATCGCTGCCAGCACCCAGTCACGCACGCACAGCAGGCGGCCCTGCTCCTCAAGGCTGAAGCGCGTCGAACGCCCGAGGGACAGGCCGAGCACGGCGCCGTCGATGTTGACCATGAACTGCAACTCGTCCCCACCGACCACGGTGCTGAAGTAACTCAGGTAGTACTCGCTGTGCTGGAACTGGTCGGGGGCCACCGATTCGAGGCTGTGCAAGCCGTCGGCGATGCCCGCGCAGGCGGCTTGATAGAACGGATCGAGCAGGTACATGCCGGCGCGGTAGTCCGCCAGTTCTTCGTGCTCATCAGTGCTGCCCTTGGCATCGAAATCAATCAGCAGGCGCGGCACATGGCCCGGACGCATCAGCGCCACCAGGGCGTTGTCCAGCGGCACCAGCAAGCGCAGGGTATCGACCAGCGCACGCCAGAAACCGTCCCGCCCCACCGCCGTGAAAACCCGCGCCAGCCCCTGGTGCACCGGCAACTCTTTCAACAACGCGTCCACGCACTACCCCTTTTGAGTAACCCATGATGGGAATGGGTGAAGGCCACCCCGGTCGATACGCTGCAAACTCCTGATTACCACCGGCCATAGCAGGCCAGGAGTGCCGCATCATGAGTCGTCACCGCTTGTATTTCAATCTGGGGTTTGGCGCCTGTCTGGCCGTGTCGCTGTCGGCCTTTGCCGTCGAAACCCCGACCGTGCACGTATACAACTGGTACGACTACATCGGCCCCACCACCCTGCAGGATTTCAAGCGTGACACAGGGATCGCGCCGGTCTACGACACCTTCGACAGCGCCGAAGTACTCGAAGGCAAACTGCTCACCAGCCGCAGCGGCTACGACGTGGTGGTGGCGAGCAATTTCAGTTTGCCCACGCTGATCAAGGCCGGTGCCCTCGCCCCACTGCCCCGCTCGCAGATGCCGGACTTCAAGAACATGGACGCCGATCTGCTGGCGAAACTGGCCAACAACGATCCGGGCAACCAGTACGCCGTGCCCTACCTGTGGGGCACCAACGGCATCGGCTACAACATCGACAAAGTGCGCGCGGTGCTGGGTGACAAGGCGCCGGTGGATTCCTGGGACCTGGTGTTCAAGGAAGAGAACCTGGCCAGGCTCGGCGAATGCGGAGTGGCCATGCTCGACTCGCCGTCGGAGATGCTGCCGGTCGCCCTGCACTACCTCGGCCTGCCGCCCAACAGCACTAACCCCGAGGACTACAAGAAAGCCGAAGCGCTGCTGCTCAAGCTGCGTCCGCACATCGCCTACTTCAACTCGTCGAAGTTCATCAGCGATCTGTCCAACGGCAACATCTGCGTGGCGGTCGGCTGGTCCGGCGCGATGCTCGAAGCCAAGGCCACCGCCGAGCAGGCCGGCAACGGCGTGAAGATCGCCTACAGCCTGCCCAAGGAAGGCGCGCCGGTATGGTTCGACACGCTGGTGCTGCTCAAGGACGCACCGCACCCTGAACAAGGGATGGCTTTCATCGACTACCTGATGCGCCCTGAAGTCATCGCCCCGGTCAGCGACCACCTCAACTATCCCAACGGCAACCGCAGCGCCACGACGCTGGTCGCCGAGGCGACCCGCAGCAACCCGGCCGTCTACCCGCCAGCCGAAGCCATGGCCACCCTGTTCACCCTCCAGCCCCTGCCGCCGGCCACCGAGCGCGTGCGCACGCGGATCTGGAGCAAGGTCAAAAACGGTCAATGACGAGGACACCGCAATTCCCCTGTGGGAGCGGGCTTGCCCGCGATGAGGCCAGCACATTCAGCATTGATGTTGGCTGACATGACGCCATCGCGGGCAAGCCCGCTCCCACAGTAAAGCATCCGCCCCGCCATTTTTTTCTGCCACGAATCGAAGATGAGAAAACCCATGAAACCACGCGCCCGCGACCTGAACATCCCGATCGGCCAACTGCAACCCGGCCCGCTCAATGCCATCACCGACGTCCCCGGCGTACGGGTCGGCCACAGCAATGTACGAGGACGCACCGCCAACGGCCGCGACATCCTCACGGGCGTCACCGTCATCGAACCGCGCGCCGGTTCCACCAGCCAGCAACCGTGCTTTGCCGGTGTGCATGTGCTCAACGGCAACGGCGATGCCACGGGGCTGGAGTGGATTCGCGAAGCGGGCTTGCTGACCAGCCCCATCGCGTTCACCAACACCCATAGCCTGGGTGTGGTGCGCGATGCGCTGATTGTGCTCGACCGCGAGCAGCAACCCGATGACGGGCGTCTCTACTGGAACATGCCGGTGGTGCTGGAAACCTTCGACGGCTTGCTCAACGACATCAACGGCTTTCACGTGAAGCCGGAACACGTGGCCCAGGCCGTGCGTTCGGCGGCGGGCGGTCCGGTGACCGAAGGCAATGTCGGCGGTGGCAGCGGCATGATCTGCCATGAGTTCAAGGGCGGCATCGGCACCGCGTCGCGACGCTTGAACAGCGCCCAGGGCGGCTGGACGGTAGGGGCGATTGTCCAGGCCAACCACGGCATCCGCCATGAACTGCGCGTCGATGGTTATCCGGTCGGGCGCTACATGGAACAGGTCGATTCGCCATTCCTCAAGGCCTCGTTACCGCATCCGGGCATGGGTTCGATCGTGGTCTGCCTGGCCACCGATGCGCCGTTGCTGCCACACCAGTGCACGCGCCTGGCCCAACGCGCCAGCCTCGGCCTGGCCCGCACCGGCGGCGGCAATGAAGACCACAGCGGCGACATCTTCATCGCCTTCGCCACCGGCAACGATCAGGTGCCACCGGCCGCCTATGAGAGCAAGAAAGCACCGACCACCGACAACCTGAGCATGGTCAACAACGACCACATCAGCGAGCTGTTCCTGGCCGCCACCGAAGCCGTGGAAGAAGCCATCATCAATGCCTTGCTCGCCGCCGACACCGCCGAAGGCAATGGGCATGGGGTGCAGGGGCTGGATGCCGAAACGTTGCTCAAGGCGTTGCGCCGCGCCGGCTGGCCGGGGGATGCGACTAGTGGTACTTGAGTGAAACACTTGGTCTTTTTACGATGAACTTGCGCAGCCGTTTGTTGACTCAAATCGCTGCGCAGGTGGTGAGTGATCTGAACCCCTACCAAGCTCACCGCCTGTTTCATGCGCATCTTGAGCCTCTCGGCTCTACTTCCTCCCCATCAAAGAGCTTTGAGGCTCTTTTTTTGCCTCTGAAAACCAACACTATTCATTGTGGAAGCGGGCTTGCTCGCGATGGTGTGTCAGTGACACCACTTAGCCTGACACTCCATCGCGAGCAAGCTCGCTCCTACAAGGGGGTTTTCATTGGGGTTGGGGGATGCACAGCGAACGCCACGCCGCCTGCGCCAGCATGTCCCGGTACGCCTTCGGGCTGCCCTTGACCCGACCCGACAACCAGGCGCGGCAGTAGCTGTCGGCCTGGCCGACGATCAGTGACAGTATCAACTCCGCCGGAAAACTCCCCAGCTCATTACCCTGTGCCCTCAGCCACTCCAGCAACTGCTTGTTGCGCGTCTTGTTGCGGGTGGCGAGTTCATCCTTGAACGGCCCCTTGGTGACGGCAAACCTTGCGTGGTACTGGAACCGTGCCCACTCCGGCTGGCTATCGACCCAATCCACATAGCTGTGCACCAGCGCATGCACCCCTGCTTCGGTGGTTTGTGCGTCAGCCAGGTAGCTGTCGCGCAAACGGGCCTGATCATCGAGGGCGGTAAAAAACAGCGCCGCCACCAGGCCTTCCTTGTTGCCGAAATGGTGATAGATCGCGCCGACGCTGGTATCGCATTCGGCGCGAATCATTTCGATGGTCGTGGCCTCTATCCCCTGTTCATTGAACAGGCCGAGGGCTTTTCTGAAGATGTCGCGCTTGAGTTCGGCGCGTCGTCCGGGGTAGCAGCGTTCGAGCAGATCGGCGGTATCCATGCTGAAAAACAGTCCGGAAAAGTCATGGGTGGAGGCTGGCGGTTGCCAGCGAACAAGTGGCGCTAGGTTGACAGATTTCCCTTCGACAGAATACTGTTCCGTCACAGAACATTATTCTGTTACGGAATAATGTTCTGCAAACTGTCATCCTCAAGAGGCAAAAAAATGAGTCAGTTCCTCAGCATGTTCAACAGCGCAGGGCCAGAAGGGTTCAGCAAAATGGCCTGCCAGGTGGCGCCCTATTTCTCCAGCATCAACCCGCTGGTCCAGGACTTGCGCAAAGGCTCTGCCACCGTGCATGTGCCGTTTGCCCGGGAGATCACCAATCATTTGGGTACGGTGCATGCGATTGCCATGTGCAACGCCGCCGAACTGGCCGCCGGGATGATGACCGACGTCTCCATTCCTGCCGGCGCACGCTGGATTCCCAAAGGCATGACCGTGGAATACCTGGCCAAGGCCAAGAGCGATGTGACGGCGGTGGCCGCGGGGGATGCAGTGGACTGGACCACTGAAGGCGACAAGATCGTGCCGGTGGACATTCACGATGCCGAGGGCAAGAAGGTGTTCACGGCGCGGATCACCATGAATGTGAAGCTGGCCTAAACGCTGACCGCAGTTAAATGTGGGAGCGAGCTTGCTCGCGATAGCGGTGGTTCAGTCAACATTGATGTTGAATGTGGTGCCGCCATCGCGAGCAAGCTCGCTCCCACAGTTTTTTCAGTGTTGAGTGGATTGTGATCAGACCAGGCGCAACCGGGGGCCAGACACCGGCACCGCATCATCACCCAACCGCTCCCGCACAAACTCCTGAGCCTTGCGCGTCAACTGGTCCAGATGCCGGTCGCGTTGTTTTTCCGCGTCGGTCATGGCCCGCTTGCCGTGCTTTTGCAGCAGGTAGGTATGAATCTGCCGCACCTCCAGCGAGCTGTAGATCGACGCCACGTCCAGCAGCGCCATCAAGCCATCGGTGGCGTGGTCACGGGTGTTCATCAACACCTGGGTCGCACGCACGCCCACTACCTGAAAGCCCATCGCCTCGAAATACGGCACCTTGGCCACCGCACAGGTCAACTCGGCATGGGGATAACGGCCGACCATCTCCCGCAGCATCCGCCGGGCCACGCCCTGGCGCCGATATTCGGCCTGTACCGCCATGTACGCCACGCCGCAAGCCTCGGGGTCGTCCTGCACCGGCAGGTACAGCAAAAAGCCAATCACCTTTTGCGGGTCGTCTTCGTCAGTGGCAACGATCAACTCCACGGCAATGCCCTTTTCTCCGTTCAGCGCCTCCAGATACAGATGCACCTCATAGCCGATCGCGTATTGATAGAGGTTGTACAGCAGGTTGCTAGGCGGGATCGCGACCATGCTGATGTCGGTCAGGTTGTCGACCACCATCTGCAGGATCTGGCTATTGATGTGCTCGGGGCACGGGGTCTTGAAATGGCTGATCAGGGGCATTGCGGTGACAGGCTCCGGGAGGCAAGGGCCGCCTATCATAGCGCGCCTGACACCTGCGGTCCGAAGGGTGATGGACAGACATCCCCCCTATTCATGAGCCAAATGCATCGCCGGCGTTTGCGTTACGGCTGGAGGCGTTGCGTTTTCGAGGCTGACAGCAGTGACTCAGGCACAATTTGTGCTGGATGTAGTTGCCTCATCGCGAGCAGGCTCGCTCCTACAGGGGACTGCGGTTTTGCCCACTCCTCGATCTTCTGTGGGAGCTCGCATGCTCGCGATGGCATCCACCACCACAACGGTCTGCGGTGTGAATGGGGGGGAATCAATGGGTAAAGCCCCCCAACTGTGAGGATTCCCACCCACCAGGCCACTACGACTAAAGTCCAAATCGCCAGTCTTCTGATATCAATCAGGTTTTTGTCTCCCTCGATCTCCCCGCGATTGGCGCACCTCTTGCATTGAGCGAAATGCGAACGTCTGCCACACCGGCGCGCCCCGAGGGGAACAACATGAAAAAAATGCCTGACCTCCAGTCGCTCGGTTTTTTCCGAAAACCGGGCATCGCCGCTGTGTTGCTGATCAACGTCAGCATCGGCACCGCCAATGCCGTACCGCTAGATGATTTCGGCCCGCCACCACCGACGGACCCCTCGGCGTATAGCAACCCGCCGGCCGACCTCGATGCCGCGGCGGCTGCCCTACGGGCCATGCCACCCGTCAACCAGGGCTCCATCGCCCTGCCCAATGGCGCTTATGGCACCCGCCTCACCACGCCAACGACTGATAACGTGCTGCCGCCAGCCCTGCAGACATCATTCAAGATCCCCACCAACGGCAAGCCCAGCCCATTGTTCGGGGCCCAGCCGTACACTCAGCAACTGCTGCTGTTCGAAGAATTCGGCACGGAAAAACTCGACCCGACACTGCCGGCACCGCCCCTGACCTTCCCGGTTCCGCTCGTCGGCCCGGCGCCCACGCAGGACCCGAACAACATCGCCCGCAGCGGCCCTTCGCCCACAGCGCTGGTAGCCTTCATGCGCCAGCCGGGGCTGTACCCGTTTCCGTCGCAGTATTCCAACGTGCTGGATCGCAACCCGTGGAAAGCGCAGATCGAAGCCTTCCTCAACCGCCATCCGGTCGGCTCGCCGGCCGAAGGTCGTCCGCCAGGAAAAGGCTGGTCGCACCAGCGCTGGAACGAGTTCTACCCACAGGTCGGCTTCAAAACCGCTCAAGCGGGCGCCCAGCTCAACAGCGGCATGCGCGACCGCCGACAGTTGCACAACTACGCCGTCGGTGAGTTCGGGCCTGGCGGGCTCTACAACCAGACTTCGAGCACCCCGGTCATAACAGGCACCACCCAAGGCATAAATGTTCGTTTTCACCCCAACATGCCGATTCAGAACCACAAGGCGCTCTGGACCTTCGACGGCACCTTTCCGCCAAAACTGTTGATGGTGCGTTACGGTCAAGCCGCGCTGATGCGCCACTACAACGCCCTGCCGATCGATCCAGCGGCCAACATGGGGTTTGGCCTGCACACCATTACAACCCACGAACACAACGGCCACTCCCCGGCCGAAAGCGATGGCTTTGCCGGTGCGTTTTTCTTTCCGGGGCAGTACTACGACTATCGCTGGCCGATCCAGCTGGCCGGTTACGACACCATCAACACCAGCGCTCAGGATCCGCGTGCGGCGTTCCCTTGCGCCCCTGGCGAAACCCTGTTCGTCAACGATGCCACTCCAGGCCTCAAGACGTGCAACAACGGCAGCATCAAGATCCGTGGCGACTGGCGTGAAACCATGAGCACCCACTGGTTCCACGACCACATGGTCGATTTCACCGCGCAGAACGTCTACAAGGGCAACGCGGTGATGATGAACTACTACAGCGCCCTGGATCGCGGTAACGAAGCCTTCGAAGACGGCGTCAACCTGCGCCTGCCCAGCGGTTCGGCGCTGCCTTGGGGCAACCGCGACTATGACGTCAACCTGATGGTGGCCGACAAGGCCTGGGACGCCAATGGCCAACTGTGGTTCAACCCGTTCAACACCGACGGCTTCCTCGGCGATCAGATCCTGGTCAACTGGCAGTACCAGCCGCGCCTGAACGTGCGGGCGCGCAGCTATCGCTTCCGCATCCTCAATGGCTCGGTGTCGCGCTACTTGAGGATCGCACTGGTGCGTGAAGTCGCCGGCACCGGCGGCGAATTCCCCGGGCCGGCAGGCTCCGGCGTGTCTTATACCCGGGTGCCGTTCCACTTGATCGCTAACGACGGCAACCTTATGGAACATGCTGTGCCGTTCGACGGCAGCATGGACCTGGAAGGTAACGGTGACCTGCAGAACCACAACGCCATCCTGCCCACCATGGGCATCGCCGAGCGTTACGACATCATCGTCAACTTCGCGAAAAACGGGATCAACACCGGCGACAAGCTGTACTTCGTCAACCTGATGGAGCACCACGACGGTAAGGGGCCGGAGGCTACACTGCTGAGCCTGGCCGACGTGCTGTCCGGGAAGTACAAGGCGGTGCTCAAGTCGGGCAGCAAAGGGCTGGAATGGGACGGCGGCGACCCGGCGGTGGGCAAGTTCATGCAGATGGTGGTCCAGCCTTATACCGGCCAGGACGTGAGCATGAACCCCGCCGACTACGAACCCGCCAAACCGGGCAAGCCGGCCGGCAAGACCATGATCCCGCTGACCCTCAACCGCGATGATCCGGTGGTGCAGGCCAAGCTCAAGGTGGCACGGCATCGCGAGTTCATCTTCGGCCGCTCCGACGGCACCGACCAGGAACCCTGGACGATCAAGACCGACGGTGGTCAATTCGGCTTCCCCATGGACACTCGAATCATCAGCGCCGCTCCGCAACTGGCCAACGGCCCGACCCCTGCCGGGTTCTCCGGCGACGGCACCCTTGAGGTGTGGAAAATCAAGAGCGGCGGCAACGGCTGGAACCACCCGGTGCACGTGCACTTCGAAGAGGGGATCATCCTCCACCGCGATGGCAACCCGCCGCCGGAATGGGAAAAATGGGCCCGCAAGGACGTCTATCGCATCGGCGAGGGCATCGACAGCTCGGTGGATGTGGAAATGGCGGTCCGTTTCCGGGAATTCGCCGGGACCTACATGGAGCACTGCCACAACACCCAGCACGAGGACACGTCCATGTTGCTGCGCTGGGATATCGAGCACCCCGGCCAGTTCCAGTTGATGCCAGCGCCCCTGCCCGGCTGGGATGGCGTCACCTACGTCAATTCCTCCGCATTGCCAACCTTCCGCACTGGCGATACCCGTGCCAATAACGACGGCGATAACCAAAAACCGATTGCCAACCCCGACAGCGCCATCAGCAGCAACGACCAACCGCTGACCATCAACGTCCTGGCCAACGACACCGACCCTGACGGTAATGTGCCACTGAAAGTGGTGGGGTTGGAGCAACCGGACTCCGGCAAGGGCGTGGTCAGCACCGATGGTACGCGCGTGATCTACACACGACCGGCCTCGGTCCTCACGCCGTTCACCGCGACCTTTGTCTATAAGGCCGCCGATGCCAAGGGTGCGGAATCGGCACCGGCGACGGTGTCCGTGGCGGTCGGGGCAGTGGTCGTCGAGAACCTGATCGTCACCAGCGCTACCGTCATCGCCCGCAGCAACAACCGCTGGTATTGGGTCCTGTCCGGCACCACCACGCGTGGCACGGGCAATACCATCACGGCGACTGTCACGACCACATCCGGTCCGTTGAACCTTGGCGCCGCCACCCTGACGCCTACGGCTACAGGCGCGCGCTGGAATATAGCGGTGACGACCGTCGGCAGTGGCCCGTCGCCTGGTGCGACGGCGACTGTCACATCGGCCTTCGGCAGAACCGTGACGGTGCCAGTGCACTAGAGCGCAGTGATCGGCGCCCGGTCCATGCAATGTGGACCGGGCGCTTTTTTTTGTGGATCGTACGGTGGTGCCGAGGCCTGATTAATCTCAGCCTTTGTATTGACTGTTACAACGCCATCGCGGGCAAGCCCGCTCCCACAAGGATCTTCAGTGAGCACAGAAATTATGCTCGACGCAGATCCCCTGTGGGAGCGGGCTTGCCCGCGATGGTGGCCCCTCGGTCGATCAGAAAAACCTCTCCATTTTCCCATCAGCATGGTCACGTCAATGGCCGGCAAATTATCGATGGGGTCTCCAGTCACCGCTGCGGCGCCACCATCCGAAAGCGGATATTGATCTCGTTGGACACCACACTGTCCGCCCACTCGCCCTTGCCTATCTTGAAGTCGTCACGCTTGAGCACCAGCTGGCCCTCGAAGATGCCGATGGCGCTCTCCGATTTCAGCTTCACCGGTACACTCACTTCCCGAGTAAGCCCCCGCAGGGAAAGCTTGCCGGTGATGGTGTAGCTGTTATTGCCCAGGGCCTTGATGGACGTCGACTCGAAGGTCGCCACCGGATAAGTCGCGGTGTCGAACCACGCCGGCTTTTGCAGCTCGGCATTGGCGTCGCTGCTGCCGGCGTCGATGCTCTTCAGGTAGATGGTCAGCGCGGCATGGGCGGCGCCGGGGTTATCGGTGTCGAAGTCCAGTTTGGCCTTGAACTTGCCGAAGGTGCCGTAGGTTCTCGAACCCATCTGCTCATAGGTGAAACTCAAGGTGCTGGCCCTGGCGTTCACATCCTTGTATTCCACGGCTCCAGCGAACGGCACCGGGCCGAACACCAACGTGCCGGCCAGAACAACGCAACGCGCGGATCGAAGGTTCATGGCACTCTCCGGGAGGGCTCCCGTCTTGAGTTGGCGTGCCGCACACGAGGGGTGGCATCAGATGACTAAAGCAAACAACCGGCCTTTATTCCACTTCACACGGAGATTTGCGACCACCTGCCGATGGCCGTCAGCGCTACCCGCACTCCCCGCGTTGCCACGCCCGCTGCAACAGCTCGATCACCTCGGCATCCGAGGTCTGGGAAAAGTCCATGTACCAATGGCCAATCGAAGTGAACCACTCGGGCAGCAGCGGGCAAACCAGCTCATCCACCTCGCCGCGCAGCGCCTGCGCCGTCTCGATCGGCGCCACCGGCACCGCCACCACGATGCGCGATGGCGCCTGCACCCGCAGCGCCTGGATCGCCGCCCTCATCGAAGCACCGGTGGCCAGCCCATCGTCGATCAGGATCACCACCTGATCCTTGAGCTGCACGGACGGCCGCGTGCCGCGGTAGACCTTCTCGCGGCGCAGCAGTTCGCGGGTTTCCCGTTCGACCACGGCGTCGAACGCGGCGCGATCAATCGGATGCACCCGCAGTGCCTCTTCATTACGAATCTGGATGCCACCGCTGGCAATCGCACCCATGGCGTACTCCGGATGGGACGGCACGCCGAGCTTGCGAACCAGCATCAGGTCCAGGCGAACCTTCAGCGCCGTGGCCACCTCATAAGCCACCGGTACGCCGCCACGGGGCAAGGCCAGAACAATGACGTCGGGGCGATGTGCGTAAGGCAGCAGCGGCTCAATCAAACGCCGCCCGGCCGCGGGCCGGTCTTGCAGGATGGAATGGGACAAGGGGCTCATTTGAAAACCTCCCCAGGCGATCGCGCCTGTCTTTTTCAGTCACACCGTCCTTTTGTGGCGAGGGGGCTTGCCCCCGTTTGAGTGCGAAGCGCTCACAAAAATCGAGAATTACCTTGAAGTTTTTGGGGCCGCTGCGCAGCCCAACGGGGGCAAGCCCCCTCGCCACAAGGTTCAGTGAACAGCATGCCCCTCCCGCCGCGTCCCGCCTACACCAACCGCTCAATCTTCTGATGCTGCCACACCAGTTTGTAATACAACGTCTGCAGCACCAGCATCCCCAGATACGCCACCGGAAACGCCATCCACACCCCTTGCAGCCCGAACTTCGCGTCCAGCAGATACGCCGCCGGCAACTGCACGCCCACCACGCACACAATGGAAATCGCCACCGGCACCATCACTGTGCCGCTGGCGCGCATGATGCCGCCGATGATCGCCTGGAAACCAAACACCAACAGGCTCCAGAGCATGATGTGCAACAAGTGCCGGGCCATGCTCCGCGTCGCCTCTTCGGTCAGGAACGACGCCAGCAACCACTGCGACAGCAAGTAACCCAATACAACCAGACCACCGGTCAGGCACACGTTGATCATCAACCCCGTACGCAGAATCGGCCCCATGCGCTCGATGCGCCCGGCCCCGATCGCCTGCGCCCCCAGGATCGAAGCGGTAATCGCAATCGACAGCGCCGGGAACTGCACGTAATTGACGATCTGCGTCACCGCGCCGTACGCCGCCGTCGCCTGGGAACCGTGCCGGTTCACCAGGGCCAGAATCACCAACTCCGACAGCGACAACACCACCATCTGCAACCCGGTGGGCAAACCGATGCGCAGCACCTTGCCGAGAATCGCCATGTCCAGCTTCATCGCCGCAAAGAACTCCCGGTCCGGCGCCAGCGGATGGCCCTTGCCAATCAGCCGCCACGCCAACAACCCCATCGCCACCAGGTTACCCACCAACCCGGCAAACGCCGCACTCTGAATCCCCATCGGCGGCAACCCGATCCACCCGCGAATCAACGCCGGCGTCAGCGCCAACCCCACAATGGTCGACACCACCAGCGCCAACAGCGGCGACAACGTATCGCTCACCCCGCGCAACAACTGCGTGAACAACACAAACACCAACAGCGACGGCATGATCCACAACATCACATGGGCATACGCCACCGCATCGTCCAGCACATCCCCCGGCGTCCCCAACCCCACCAACGCCGACCGCGCAAACACACTCCCCACCACCGCCGCCGCCAACCCGATCAACAGCCCCAACAACAATGTCGCCCCGGCAATCGCCTTCACCAGATGCGTCTCCCGCGCGCCCCATGCCTGCCCGATCAACACCCCGGCGCCAGCACCGAGGCCGATGACCAGGGCGATGAAGAAGAAAACAATGGGGAACATGCCGGATACGGCCGCCAGGGCTTGGGTGCCGAGCATTTGGCCGATGTAGATACTGTTGACGGTACCGGACATGGATTGCAGGAAGTTCGACAGGACCATCGGGGCGAGGAAAAGCAGGTAGGTTTTCCAGAGGGGGCGTTGGGGGGTTGGGGTTTGCATTGGATAGAGGTCCATCTCGACGGCGGGAGGGCTGATTGACGATGGCTTCGGTGAGTCAAAACCAGGGGGTAATGAACATCTCAGGTCTGTGTTTATATTTCCAGCGACGTGATGTGGAAGATCTGAAGTTTCATCATCTATGGGGCCTGCACAAAGCTCGGAATGCCTCACCTTCTCCGCTGATTTCATGCCGCTTATAGCCAGCCCCGCTCGACGTTCTGCAAGCCATGGCGGAGTACCGCATACGCACGGTGACGCCGGTGTTGGAGAGCATTGCCTATCGTGACGAGACTGGTCGGAGTTTGCGGGCGCAGGATAGATTTTACGTAACAACGCAGACTTCAAGACGATGTTTGTAAGCGTCCGGTCATCCCACCGCATGATCCCTGAGGCTTCACAGCGAGGCCCACTGAACGCCCGGAATTGACCGGGCTTTCAGGTCAGCATGATGGTCATCCGGGACTCTAGCCTAGTGAAAAAAGAAATAAAAACCCCCTGTCCTCATGCCTTTTTCTGGTCGAATCAAATTCGTCTGCTAGATTTTCTTTCGGTCTGGTTGCTATCCAGTCAAGTCTCTCGAAAACTCCAAAGCAAGGACGCTCCCTCATGAACAAGACTCCTCTATTTGCCTGCTGCCTGCTCGCGACGGCGGTGTTTCTCGGGGCGGCTGGCGTGCAGGCACAGAGTGAGCCGATGGCTCAGGTGTCCGGCCCTGAAGCGGATGTAAAGGTGACCGAAACCTATGTGCGCATGATGGCGCGCGAGGCGTATTTCTGGGGTTGGCCGATGGCCAACATCTATAACCGGCGGCAGAAGTTCAAGGACCTGCCGGAAGCCGGCCTGATGGGCGGCATCGTGCCCGTGGCGCCGATCAATCATCTGTCGATGCTCACCGATTACATCTCGCCGGGGGAACGCCTGGTGGCTTGTCCGAACCAGGACGTGGTCTACGGCGCCGGCAGCATTGCGCTGGATCTCGAGCCGGTGGTATTGCAGGTGCCGGATTTCGCTGACCGGTTCTGGGTTTATCAGGTCGTGGATCTGCGTTCCGACAGCTTCGCGCAGCTGGGCAAGATGTACGGCACCAAGCCCGGCTTCTACCTGTTGGTGGGCCCGGACTGGAATGGCAAGGTGCCTGAGGGCATCACCCAGGTGTTTCGCGCAAAAACCAACACCGGTTTCGTGATTCCACGGGTATTCCAGGACGACACGGCCGAGGATCGCAAGGCGATTCAGCCGTACCTGTCCGGCATCGATATGTACCCGGTGTCCAGGTACGACGGCAAACTCAAGCAGCGTGACTGGAGCAAGTCGCCGAAATTCCCCGCAGAAACGGCAGGCGCTGAAGAAACCCGCTGGGTGCTCCCGGAAAAATTCTTCGATGAGCTGCCGGCGATCCTCAAGGATGCCAAGCCGTTGCCCGGCGAAGAAGCACGCTATGCGCAACTGTCGACACTGGCACAGATCGCCCAGCGTGATCCGGAGTTGAAAAAGGCCATGATCGACGAGGCGCAAAAGTCCGACGCCGAGGTGGTCAAGCCGCTGTTGCAGTTCCGCAACTATGGCAAGCAGTTGCCCAATCACTGGAGCACCATCGACAACGGCGCAGCGTTCGGTACCGATTACTTCCTGCGCACGGCGGTTGCCCGCTCGAACATCTTCGTCAACAAGCAGATCGAGACCAAGTACTTCTATCAAGACCTGGATCAGTCCGGCGCGCGCCTCAATGGTGGCAGGCGCTACAGCGTGACATTCCCCAAGGACGCCTTGCCGCCGGTCAAGGGCTTCTGGTCACTGACCTTGTATAACGAGCAACACTTCTTCGCGGAAAACCCGCTGGGCCGCTATTCCCTCGGCACCAAGAACAAGTCGCTCAAACCCAATGCCGACGGTTCGCTGACCCTGTACGTGCAGAGCGAGTCCCCGGGTGCCGACAAGGAAAGCAATTGGCTGCCCGCGCCCAAGGGCGCCGACTTCTCGCTCTACGTTCGAGCCTATTGGCCCGAAGCTGCCGCGATGAACGGCCAGTGGACACCGCCAGCGGTGGTCAAGCTCAACTGAGGCTGTGCCTGCATCACCTTCAATCTGCGCCACATAAGGACATCCCATGAGCAGCTTGCGTAATACCCTGACCGCCCTGGCAGTGGCGGTCTCTCTGAGCGGCGTCGCCGATGCCGCGTCGCGTTACGAGGAACTGGCCAACCAGCCCTTCAAAAACGGTTTCCCGACCGAGGCCACCGCCCGCAGCCTGACTGACGAGCTGATTTTCCAGCGCGCCGTGCAGTCGTATCTGTGGGCCTTGCCAGCCATCAACATCTGGTCGATGAAGGAAGCGTCGGAGAAACAATTCGGTGCCGGCTACAACATTCTGCCGACCTGGAAAAAACGCATCAACGCCAAGACGTTGGTGACCACGCCGAACTCCGACCTGGTCTACGCCATGAGCTATCTGGACCTGAAAAATTACGGCCCACTGGTGGTCGAAGCACCGCCCGGCGTACAGGGGATGTTCGATGATTTCTTCCAGCGGCCAATTGTCGGGCCGACCATCGATGGCAAGACCTGGCGCGGCGATGTCGGCCTGGCCGGCCCCGACAAGGGCAAGGGCGGCACCTATGTGCTACTGCCCCCTGGCTATACCGGTCCGGAACCCACCGAGGGCTACGTCTACCGTTCGCGCACCAACAACGTGTTCCTGTTCTGGCGCACCTTCTTCAAAGACCCGAAAGACCTGAGCGTGCCGGTGGCCGAAGTCGAGCGCACGAAGATCTATCCGCTGGGCAAGAAGGATTCAGCCCTGGCGATGCAATTCCCCGATGCCACCGGTGCACCGATCAACATGCTGTTCCCCCAGGACGGCCGTTATTTCGACCTGCTCTCTCGCTTCATCGAGTCTGAGGCGGTGGATCCGGCGGACATGGACATGCGCGGCTTCCTGCACACCATCGGCATCGAAAAGGGCAAGACCTTCGCCCCGGATGCCGGGCGGCGCAAGCTGCTGGATGACGCGGCGCGCACCGCGTTCAAGATGAGCAAGGTGGTCAGCAATAATCTGCTGGTCAACGAACCGGGCGGCCTGTACTACAAGGACCGTCAGTACGTGAATACCTTCGCCGGGGAGAACACCGAGTTCCAGTCCAGCGGCACATTCACCAACCTGGAACAGCGCGTGGCCTTTTTCACTTCAGCCTACTCCGACAGCCCGGGCATGGTGATGAACATGGTCGGTGCCGGGGCCAAGTATCCTGCCACCTCGCGCGATGCCGATGGCAAGTTCCTCGATGGCGCCCACACCTACAAGCTCAACCTGCCCGCCAATGTGCCGGCGGCGTTGTTCTGGTCAGTGACTGCCTACGACAACCTCACCGCCTCGGGGCTCGACAACGGCCAACCGTTCCCGTCGCTCAATCAAATGGATAAACCGGCACCGAATGGCGACGGCTCGACCGACATCTATTTCGGCCCGGAATCACCGGGCACTGGCAAAAACTGGATTCGTACCGTACCGGGCAAAGGCTTCCTGGTGATTGTGCGTTTGTATGGCCCCAAGCAAGCGTTTTTCGATCAGAGCTGGAAGCCCAGTGATTTGATCAAACAGTAACGATGGCCTCGCATTGCCCCGTTACTAAACGAGGGGCAATGCGAACAAGCCAGCAAGCGACACGCCAAGCGCCTCTTACGTAGTTGCCGAAACCGCTTTGATTGGGACAGTATTCATGAGCAGACATCTTCTTGCGCGAGCCATATTTTTATCAACTTTGGCTCCGCTCGCAGTGTGCGTACAAGCGGATAACGCGGATACAGCCAATAAAAGCAACAACCCGCTGAACCTGGCGCCTGGCGTCAACCTTCAGGATTACTACACACCCAAGCTGTTCGATACCAACGCTCACACCAACGATGCCCTGTTGCGTGGCGCGCTGCCGATGGCTGCGAATGACTTCATCGGCGTCCCGCAGCTACTGCGCGTCACCCTCCCCGTCAGCACCCGCCCCGATCCGCATAACGGCTACAGCACCGGCATCGGCGACCTGAACCTGTTCGACATTTTCCTGCTCAAGACCGAAGGCGTGCAGTTGGGTGTCGGCCCGCAAATCACCGCGCCGACCGCAGGGCAAGACGAATTGGGGACTGGCAAATGGCAGGCCGGACTTTCCGCCATCGCCATCGACGCTTCGCCACGCGGGCTGCTTGGCGCACTGGTTCAATACCAGAGTTCGTTCGCCGGCGATCACGACCGACCGCACGTGGAGTCTGCGACTTTCCAGCCGTTCATCATCCACAACCTGGAGAAAGGCTGGTACCTGCGTTCGACCGGCATCTGGACCTACGACCTGAAGAACGACACCCACTACATCCCCATCGGGCTGGGCATGGGCAAGGCCTGGAAATCCGCTAGCAATATTCTCAACGCTTTCATTGAGCCGCAATGGACTGTAGAGCGTAAGGGCGACGGTCTACCGCAGTTCACCCTGTTCGCCGGTATCAACGTCACTTTTGGAAAATAAGGATATTTTTACCGGCACTGAAAGGTCGATTTTATGGCGCGTTACGCAGCTGTCTGCCTTAGCCGGAAGTCGCCAATGGTGAATGGAAACAACCGCTGCTGCCCCCCGGTAAACCTGTAAATCAAGAGCAGCAGGTTCACCGCCACAAGGAGCTACACAATGGGTTCATTTTCAAGACTGGGCTGCTTCAGCGTCGCCACCCTGGCGCTGCCCCCCATGCTCGGTTTCGCCGACAATGCTCGAGACTGGCAAAACTTGCCGACCGACTTGGACATGGTGTTCGGCTATTACAATCGAATCAAGACCAACACTCCCATCGACACCTCTTTGCCGCTCGATGGTCTGTCGCTGGATGCCGATCTGTATATCGCCCGTTACGCCCACTCATTTTCAGTTGATGGGCGCAACAGTGCGATCCAGATCCTGCAACCCTACGCTGATGTTTCAGCCTCTTTCGACAATGCACAGTTTTTCAACGGCACGAAGCGCAACGGCGGCATGGCCGATACCCAGTTCGTACTGGTTCACAACCTCTTTGGTGGCCCGGCGCTGACCAAAGAGGAATTCGCCAACTGGACCCCGGAAACCTTTGTCACAGGAGCGCTCTGGATCACCGCGCCCACAGGGGATTACAACAAGAATCGGGTGATCAACATCGGCTCCAATCGTTGGGCGTTCAAGCCGGAAGTTGCCTTCGGCACGCCGATCGGCCCGACGTGGCTGGAGATCAACAGCTACGTTTCGCTGTATGGCGACAACAACGATTACCAGGGTAATGGCAAACTCGAGCAGAAGCCGTTGTACGCCGTTGAGGGGCACTACAGCTACACCTTCAACCGTGCACTCTGGGCCTCTCTGGACGCGACCTACAGCCGCGGCGGCGAGACCAGGATCAATGGGGACTGGCAAGACAACAAACAGGAAAACGGCCTGCTCGGCGCCAGCATGGGATTCATGCTGGCGCCCCAGTTCGGTGGTCTGCTGGCATATTCCGATACGGTGTCGGAGCGCAGCGGCTCACCTGATGTGGAGACCTGGACCTTGCGCTTGCAATACGCCTGGTAATGGAATGCTGATCAATGCCCTTTGTATGGATGCGATCAGGTATTACGTTCATGGGTGCACTGCTGACAACCGGCCAGCTCGTCTGCCCGGCCAGCGACCCAGGCCGGGAGCGGGGGTGAATCTTTAAATTCGGCAAGTTGCCAATGCGCATCAGCGCTGAGATTCAGTATTGCGTGGTAACGGGCGCCGAATGCGGTGCCCGGCTGGCCTCATGAACCCGCTGCCTGCTTTTTCCGATCAATGATCTATGCTCGTGTACGGCAGTAAACCAGCTGGAGCCCTCGGCGCATCCAATCGCTGATCAGGACATCCAGGGCAGAGAGGACTGTGGTGACGGGAGCAACACTATGATGAAACCGGAATATTCAACCTGCATGAAATGGATCGCAATCGCTGCCGCCTCGGCGGCTCTGATTGCAGGCTGCGCCAGCCAGAACGATCCCGTGGCCCAGGCCGGGAAAGCCGACGCAGCCAGGGGCATTGCCGCACCCAGCCTCACCGAGACGAAGGCCATCGCCGAGGAAGCCTTCATCTACGGACTGCCGATCGTCATGAACTATGCGGTGATGTATGAGTACGCCGTGGACAAGAACGGCCCACAGTTCAAGGCCCCCTTCAACCAGATCAAGAACGAACCCCGCGTCTTCACCTACCAGGACACGGCCGTTGTCACCCCCAACAGCGACACCCCCTACTCCTTCCTCTGGATGGACCTGCGCGCCGAGCCAATGGTGCTCACGGTACCGGTAGTCGAAAAGCAGCGTTATTACTCGGTGCAATTGATCGACGGCAATACCTACAACTACGGCTACATCGGCAGCCGCGCCACGGGGAACGGCCCGGGCAACTACCTGGTGGTCGGGCCTGACTGGAAGGGTTCCACGCCACCGGGCATCAACAAGGTCTTCCATTCGACAACGCCCTTCACGGTTGCAGGCTATCGAACCCAGCTCTTCAATCCCAAGGACATGCCGAACGTGATGAAGGTGCAGTCGGGCTACAAAGTCCAGCCGCTGTCGGCGTTTCTGAAGCAACCGGCGCCGCCTGCATCGCCGGTAGTCAATTTCCTTCCGGCCACCACAGCGGGGATCAAGGAGAACTTCTTCGAGTACCTCGATGCCGCGCTGCAGTACGTGCCGCCAACGCCGGAAGACAGGGAGATTCGGGCCCGAATCGCGCGAATCGGCATCGGGCCGGGCAAGAGCTTCGAGTTCAAGGATCTCTCGCTTGAACACAAGGCCGCCGTCCTGCTCGGCATGAAGGAAGGCGACGAAAAGGTGGACAAGTGGTTGTCCGGCGGACTCAAGGACGTCAATGGCTGGAACATCGGTTCGTTCTTTGGCGACCGTCATTTCTACAACGGCAACTGGCTGATGCGCGCGGGCGCGGCCAAGGGCGGTATCTACGGCAATGATGCAGTGGAAGCCACTTATCCCATCACCCGCACCACAGCGCTCGGCAAGCCACTGGACGGCAGCAAACACAACTACACGCTCACCTTCCCCGCCGGGCAGCTGCCGCCGGTGAACGCCTTCTGGTCGGTGACCATGTACGACGGCAAGACCCAGCTCCTGATCAAGAACCCGATCGACCGCTACCTGCTGAACTCGCCCATGCTGCCCGGCATGAAGAAAAGCAAGGACGGGGCGCTCACCCTCTACATTCAGCGGGACTCGCCCGGCAAGGCACTGGAAGGCAACTGGCTGCCCGCCCCCGACGGTCCGATCTACCTGGTGATGCGCCTTTATTGGCCCAAGGAGACACCGCCTTCGATCCTGCCGGCCGGCAAGGGAACGTGGAAGCCAGCAGGCATCGTGGTATCGAAATAGAACCGGGCGCGCCAGATCGCACAGCCCCCCGGCATTTTCCGGGGGGCTGCCCTTTCTCAGGAAGGTAAATACCGCGTCACACTCGCGTCCAGCAGCTTGATCAGCGCAGGCTCCATGAACTGGAACTCATCAGGTATGTTCAGGCAGACGATACGTTTGCCTGTCAGTTCGGAGAAAAATCGCGCTGTCAGTTTTTGTCGATGGATCGGCTCCATCACACATATCAAATCAGCCCACTGCAGCAGCTCAGGGCTCACGGGAACAACAGCCCCGTAGTCGACACCTGCTGAAGCTGTTTCCACGCCGGGCCAATCAGCGAACCGTTGCTCGGCCGACGGACTTCGCAGCCGATTCTGGCTGCAGATGAAGAGAACGTTCACATCGGATGACTCCAGACAGTGTTCGTGCCCCGAAGTGGGAACGGGACACTGTTTTATGTTGAAGCAGATGGGGCGTGCCGTCAGCTACCTTGGGTCGTGGCGGTTGGTGGGGTTGAGAGCACTGCAAATTATCGCTGCTGCTCTGTGTTTAAATTTTCAACAAAGAGACACGAAAGGTCCGAGTTTTCATCATCAAAGGTCCTACATAAAGCTCGGAATTCCTCACCTATCGCGCTGATTGCATGCGGCCTATAGTCAGCCCCGTCGCCCAAATGGCGATTCGGGTTTGGCGACCTGATCATAGAGAATGCGAAGGCTATCCGCTTCATTGCAGGTATCATCGCACCCGCAAAGCCGCTGTTATGGCGGCTGTGCGCGGGAGACCCTCGGGTCTGCCGGTTTTCTCTATTGCCGGTTCGCCAACCTGCGCACAGCTGCCACCCATTCGTTTGGCGACGACTGAGTGACGGCTTAAGCCAATCAAATAGAGATCTTCAAAATGAATCGATATATGCCTCTCACCGGAATCGACCTGGTTCCGACTTCCCTGCTCATTGATACCGAAGCCCCACTCGACGTCCTGCAAGCCATGGCGGATTACCGCATTCGCACGGTAACGCAGGTACTGGAGAACATTGCTTATCGCGCCGAGATTGGTTGTGACACGGTGGTGTTGTCGGACTTTTCCAAACTGCTGGTCATTCCGTTGCGGGATGGTTGTGACTTGATGGATGTGATTGGGCGGTGGTTGCGGGCGCAGGTGGAAGAGTGACTACATTTGGGTGTCGAAGGCGTCTGTGTACTTCTTTTTGTCTGTCCCCAACGACAGCTGAGGACGGCGGAAGGGTAAAAGACTAGATCAGTCGGACAACAATGGCGATGACAACAAAGATTGCCAGAGCCAGGGCGGCACCGATGCTGAACGGCACCACAGCAGAGCGGATCGCGTTCGGGGCGGGTCTACGCATCTCTTCGGCAAAAGCTGCAACGTCGCGGTGCAGTTGTTCAATGCTGGATTGATTCGTATGTTGTGTGGACATACTGCTACTTCCTGTGTGGGTCACGAGTCGTGTCTGCTGTGGCGAGTACGAATGCTCAAAACTTCGCCCAAAGGCTGACGGCGGCGACGATAGCGGTCACCATACCAGCCCCCACCGCGATCGGGTACCAGAAGGTCTCTTGCCTGAGCTTGCGCTCTTCTGCCGTGAGTTTTCGGGTTTCGGCCATGGACCTTCGGATTTCGACTTGCAGTTTGTCGAGCTCCAGATTGTCACGGTCGTTTTGTAGCATGGCTCATCCCTTCGGGCTTGCTGTTCAAAAGGTTCTCCCCGAACGGCCGGTGATCCCCCCTTTCTGCCCGGTCAATATTTCCCGTTTTTCACTTTTGGAATAGTGGGTTACTCCTGCCGAAGTTGTAGGCAAAATCCGAGAATGGAGCCGAAAAAGAAAAGCTGATCGCTCACAACACATCCCCCCAAAGTGCCAATCGATCCTGCCCACAGTCGATTAGCTAAACTTCATGAGTAAACCACTTCGCGAAGCCCTGACAGTCAGGAGGCGAGCATGAGCAAACAACCTCAACCCCAAAGCCGCTCCAACCCCCAACCCAGATCCCGTCCGGTTGTGCCAAGCCTGCCCAGCAAAACCGGCAACAAGTCCGGTGGCTTGCGCGGCAACTATCCGCCGAAGAAGTCGTAATGACCTCGGGTGTACGACAGGCTTTGCAACGGAGCCCGTCGTACTCCCCCCGCCAATTCAGCATTACTTGCCTCTATATCGGACATTGTTTTGCGCGAGCGACGTCGTAACTGCCAAGAATGATGGCCAAGGGCTACGCTCTCCACGAATTCTCAAATACACCTCGACCACGCCGCCAACAGATTCTCATCCCTGACTCTGAAAACGTCTGCACCTTTAACGCACCCAGCTTTTCGCGATGTCCCGTGTTGCCATAAACCCTGCATTTTTCTGGCTCATTTACATGGAGTAAGCGTACATGCCCTTCCCCCCTCGTTTCCTCGACCACTACCGCAAAGCCGACCGCATCATGCTGGGCCTGATCTGGCTGATGTTCGCTTTCGCTATCGGCCTGGCGTTCTGGCATGACACGTTCAAGCAGGCGCTGCTGGTGGGCGGTGGCACCAGTGTGTTGTTGACGCTGTTGTACCGAGCCATCGGCGGGTCGCGGTTGATGCGCTGTTTGCTGGGCGTTGGCTTGATGGTGATGGCAGCGTTGCATATCAATCAGGCCGAGGGGGTCATTGAGTCGCACTTCGGGATTTTTGCGTTGTTGGCGGTGCTGACGTTTTATCGGGACTGGCTGCCGATTCTGGTGGCGGCAGTGGTGATTGCGCTGCATCACGTGGTGTTTCATGTGCTGCAGCACCAGGGTTTTCCGGTATATGTGATGGCGCATCACGGTGGCTGGACGATGGTGTTCGTTCACGCTTTTTATGTGGTGATGGAGACGGTCGCACTGCTGTATCTGGCGGTGCACAGCCAGGCCGATGCGGTGGAGAGCCAGGACATGCTGGACAAAATGCTCGCCACCACGTCGCAGTTCACCGCCAATGCCGAACAGAGTGACAAAGCGCGGGAGCATGTGTCGCTGGCGCAGCGTTTCGATCAGTTTTTGATGCAGATCACCGCGTTGGTCGACGGGGTAGTGCGTGACTCTCACGGCTTGGGTCAGTTGGGCCAGGAGTTGGCCAAGGCGAGTAATACGCTGGAGAAAGGCGCGAAGCATCAGCTGACGGAAATCGCGCAGATGACAGGGTCAATGCAACGCATGGGCGATGCGATGGAGCACATCGTGGTGCATGTCGAACATGCCGTTGAACATGCCGGCCAGGCCAGTGCGCAAGTCACTCGCGGTCAGGAAAGCGTGAACCGTGCGCGACAGGAAATCACCCAGTTGGCCTCGCGCCTGGAAGGTACCAACCAGACCGTGCAGGAGCTGGCCGGGCAGGCGCAGCAGATCGGTTCGGTGCTGGAGGTAATCAGCAGCATTGCCGAGCAGACCAATTTGCTGGCGCTCAACGCGGCGATTGAAGCCGCCCGCGCCGGTGAGCAAGGCCGGGGCTTTGCCGTGGTAGCCGACGAAGTGCGCAGCCTGGCGCAGCGCACGGCGGTGTCCACCAAGGAAATCAGGACCATCATCGAGGCCTTGCAGCAAGGCAGCCGCAAAGCCGTGGAGGCCATGCAGGACAGCCGCGAAGGTGTGGAGCGTTGTGTCGAGGACAGTCAGTTGGCGGCGGCGATGTTGCAGGCGGTTGGCAGCGATATCTCGCAGATCGATGAACTCAATGGGCGGATTGTCACGACGACCCGCGAACAATCCACGACGAGTTTCGAGATTGTCGGTCGCCTGCAATCGGTGCAGAGCATTGCGCAAAACACGGCGGATGATGTGGAGACTCTGGCATTGAGCAGTCGGCGCTTGCCGCCTATTGCCACGCGGCTGGATGCACTGGGGCGTACGTTTCATCAATGATGGCGTCGTGGTTTACATGAACAATTTTTCATCTTGTAAATCACAGCCTTACATCACTTGATGGAGCAACCAAGCCTCAAACAGAACTAATGGTTTATTCGCAATCTACTGACAATCCCATCACATTCCGCCGGATAGCCTTGTTGCTCCAGCCGCTTCACGCAACGTGCGAAATAGTGATGAAAAATTCGTTAGTCAGGTTTCTGAAAAGTGACCAGGGTGCACTGATCCTTCTGCTCGGCGTATCCGCGTTTCTATTGCTGGTCGGGTTGGGGGCAAGGGAGCTTTGGGGGGCGGAAACGCGCTGGGCGAACATCGCGCTGCAAATGTTGCAAACCGGCGATTATTTCGACCCTTATCTCAAGGGCATGCCCTATTACGACAAGCCGCTGCCTTCCTATTGGTTGATTGCGGCCACTGCCCACTTGATGGGCGGCCTCGGGCACTGGTCGCTGCGCTTGCCTTCGGTTCTGGCGGCGTGGCTGAGTGTCTGGCTGGTCTATCTGATCGGTGAACGGCTCTTTAGCAAAGGCACCGGTCTGATTGCCGGCTGGTTTCTGGCGACGACGTTCTTTTTCGTGTTCTGGGCGCGGGTCGCCACGGCCGACATTTTAACCGTTTGCGGTGTTTTGGCGGCTGTCTGGTGGTACTGGCGCGGCCCGAATGACACCCGACTGAGTCGCTACATCGTATTTTTCCTGATGCTGGCACTGACGTCGCTGTTCAAGGGCTTGATCGGGTTCATCCTGCCGGGGCTGATGCTGTTGCCGCATCTGCTCAGCGAGGGACGCTGGAGAAACCACCTCAATCTGCGCCTGTTTCTGGCGATGCTGCTGGGCGGTGTGGTCTACATGCTGCCGTTCATGCTGTCGCACCGCTATGGCACGCCGACTTATGGGCCGAGCGGGCTTGGCCTGGTGTTCCAGGAGAACGTGGTTCGATTTTTCAAGCCGTTCGACAACATCGGCCCGATCTATACCTATCTGCTCTATCTGCCGGTGTACACCCTGCCCTGGGCACCCTGCTGGATGCTCGGCCTGTGGGTGGCCCTGCGCAGTTGGAAGCACACCGAACCCAACGTTCGCTGGCTGATCCAGGGTCTGGGGTTGCTGTTTCTGTTCTTCACCGCCAGTGGCAGGCG
>NZ_AKJL01000227.1 GCF_000282355.1 Pseudomonas sp. GM49 | reverse complement strand
TGTGGGAGCGGGCTTGCCCGCGAAGGCGGCCTGACAGCCGCCGATTATTTATCAGGCTTCGCCGCGGGCTGCCATAGAATCTCCGCCACTCCCTGACGCTTGGCAATCAGTCGCGCCACCACAAACAACAAATCCGACAACCGATTGATATACGCCAGTCCAACCCCGGCCAGCGGTTCAATCGCATTTAGCTGCTGACACCGCCGCTCGGCACTGCGCGCCAGGCTGCGGCAGACATGAGCCTGGGCAATCAGCGCCGAGCCA
Organism: Pseudomonas sp. GM49; assembly: GCF_000282355.1. GTDB lineage: Bacteria > Pseudomonadota > Gammaproteobacteria > Pseudomonadales > Pseudomonadaceae > Aquipseudomonas. Next base: position 6,400 of record NZ_AKJL01000227.1, on the reverse strand, counting down.
CCGGGCAAGATGAAGTTTTCCAGTGGTCCCAACTCTTCATTCCACACATCGATCGCGGCTTCCAGGCGTTCGATTTCTGCTGCATTCAACGCCTGATACACTGGCATCGCCAGCTCGCCGCCAAGGTCGAACAATCGATGCTGGCAAGGCGCCAAAACATCGATCACTTCCTGCAAGCCTGTAAAGGTGTGCGTTTGCGCCGCCAATCCGGCCAGCAACAGGCCCACCTGACTGTTCAGCGTATCGACTTCGCCAATGGCCTCGATCCGCGGGTGATCCTTGGGTACGCGACGGCCATCGCCCAGCCCGGTCTCGCCTTTGTCGCCAGTGCGGGTGTAAATCTTCGACAAACGAAAGCCCATGGTTACCTCGATAGCAGATTGAGTTCTTGCGAGACAGGTGGCGTGTTTGCCAGGGGCAGGCGCAAGGTGAAGCAAGTGCCTTGGCCCAGAGTCGATTGCACTTCCATCTGCCCCTTGTGGTTGTTGGTGATGATGAAATACGACACCGATAGCCCAAGGCCGGTGCCCTGGCCGATTTCTTTCGTTGTGAAGAATGGCTCGAAAGTCCGTTTGCGCACGCTTTCGCTCATGCCGATGCCGTTGTCCTCGACCTGAATTTCCGCCCACGGCGGATTGAGCCTGGTGCGCAGAGTGATCCGCCCCGGCTCGCTGTCGTCTTCGCGCTGGTGAATGGCTTGCGCGGCGTTTTTCAACAGGTTGAGCAGCACCTGCTCCAGTTCGTTGGCTGTGCCGGGTACCGGTCCCAGTGCCGGATCGAACTGACGAATGATGGCCTGGCCCTTGAAGTCGAAGCCGATTGCCAGGTCAAAATCGTTGCTGGCGATCTCCACCGCCTGGTCGATCAGCGCGGGCAAATCGCACGGGGCCATCTGGCGGGTGCTGCGGCGGCTGAAACTGAGCATGTGGGTGACAATTTTCGCCGCCCGGGCACCGGCCTGCTGGATGCCGTCAAGCAACTGCGGCACCTCGCGGATTTGCAGATACTGGTTGACTGTCGCCAGTTCGATTCCGGCGTGTTCAGCCAGTTCAAGGTTCTTTGGCAGATCGGGCGACAGGCGTCGACGAATGTTTTGCACGTTATGCAGGATCGCACCCAGCGGGTTGTTGATCTCGTGGGCCATACCGGCGGCAAGACCGCCGACCGAGAGCATTTTCTCCGACTGCACCATCATCTCTTCCAGGGACAGGCGCTGGGTGATGTCGTCGATCCGGATCACCACGCCACGCCCGGCGCCGCCCATCAATGGATAGAAGGTCAGGGCATAGTGGCGGGGCTCTTCATCCTTTAGCCAGGTGACACGTTCGATTTTGGCCACCGTATGTTGCTCGACCGTTTGCTTGAGTTGCGGCAAGAACGGCTTGAGCGGTTCAAAGGCAAGGAAGATCGGCTGGTTCAGGGCTTCGTCGAGGCGTGTACCGGACAGGGCGCTGGCCTCCTGGTTCCATTGCGTCACGTAGAGCTGTTCGTCGAGGGCGATCAGCGCCGACGGCATGGAGTCAATGATGCTGTTGAGGTAGTTCTGAAAACCGGTGAGCTTTTTCTCGATCTTGCTGCGCACCTGGACTTCGAGTTCCAGTTTTCGGTTGGTGTGCCGGGTTTCTTCGGCCAACCCCTGAGCCTGGTCGTAGGCGGCCTGGGAGTCGTCCCTGGCCCGCTTGAGTTGCTGCTCCCGGGCCTCGATCCGCGAAAGCATGGTGTTGAACGCTTCGGCGAGGCTGCCGATTTCATCATGGTTGCCGCGGGAGGCGCGCAGGGCATAGTTCTCTTCGCGGGTCACCTGCCGGGACAGTTCTTCGAGCTGATGGATCGGCCGGGTAATCAGGCGCTTGATCTGACGGGCAATGACCAGCCAGAGCAGTACACTGAAAATCAGAATCCCCAGGCTGGCCGTCAGGGTCCCCGTGTAGAACGCCACCGGCAGTTCGCTGCTGGCCACCAACAGCAAATGCCCCGGTGAAGTTCCGGGGCGGGGCAGGGTGATGACCTGGTTGCTGCGAAACTCGGTCACCTGCCAGTCTTCGATATGCCGGAACCGCTTCGGCAGCTCCAGTTTGTCGCCGCTTTGTAGCTGCGCCAACTGCTCGCCCTTGCCGTCATACAGGACTGCCGCGCGCAGCGGTGAATAACTGTTGAGTTCGTTGAGCAGACGCTCGGCGCTTTGCGGCGATTCCAGGGCTTCGGACACCAGGCTCGGGTTCGACACCAGTCGGCCGATGGTCTGCAGGGCCTGTGGTGCCATGCTTTCCTGGGAAATGTAGTAGGCGGCGCTGATGAAGGTCAGGTTGGCGACCAGCAGGACAGTGATCAACAGGACCAGCAGGGCGGCCAGCAGTTTCTGGCCGACAGGCAGGTTTTCAAGGCGCTGGCGCAATGGCATCGGGTTCATCGCTGAAAAGGAACAAGTGGCCAGCGTAGCCGCTGCTCAGTCGCTGGGCAATCCAAGGCTTTGCAGGCGAGCAATCAACCTCGACTCAAGTTGATTGAGGTGAGGCAGGTTCAGTTGATGACGCCCGGCCACTTTGCAGGCGTAACCCAGCAGGTAGCTGATTTCTGTGCGGCGCTGGCTCGTGACGTCCTGATGCATCGAGGAGTAGTTGGCTGCGGTGGCGTGAATCACCCGCTCGACTTCCTGTTGCAGGTTTTCGGCCGCTGCCGGCTGACCACAACGGTCAAGCAACTCCACCAGTTCACCGCACAGGGTGGCGACTTCGCAGTGATGCTGCTGTAAACCGCCGTTGCGGCAATCGTGCAGCACCGTCAGCGGATTGATCGCACAGTTGAGGGCGAGCTTGCGCCACAGCCTGGTCAGAATCTCCGTGCTCCACTCGTGAGGGATGCCGGCAGCGCTCAGGTCATCGAGCCAGATCGGTGCCACCGGATGGCTGGCATCCCCCAGCCAGGTGAAACCATGCCCGGCAAACACCACGCGCCAGTCGCCATCGCGAAAGGCGCCTTCGGTGCTCGACGCACAGATGCAGCGTGCCTGAGGCACCTGTGCCGCCACCGCGTCCTGACTGCCCAGGCCATTTTGCAGCAGGATCAGTTCGGCGCCGGGGGCCAGGCGGGGCGCCAGCCGGGCCACCGCACTTTCGGTATCGTAGGCTTTGCAGGCTACCAGCAGGCGGTTGATCGGCTGCGTGCTGTCGGCGGTCTCGGCGGGCACGGCATAGTGTTGCGCCTCGCCGTGTTCCACCAGTGTCAATCCACCGGCCGCCTCATAGGCTTGCAGCCTCGCGGTGTCCCGCAGGATCAGCCTGACTGGCACTCCGGCCCGTGCCAGACGTGTCGCCCATAAAGTGCCGAGGCTGCCGGCGCCCAGAACATGCCAGGTGGTGGACATCAGCTTTTTGCTCTGTTTAAGGCGTGCATCGGCAGCTCACAGTGAATGATGGGAAAGACCCGTTATAATCAGCGCGGATTTTAACCGCAAGCCAGGCGTGCTCCATCGGTGCGCCTTTATATTTGGAGAGATTACATGCCGTCGTTCGACGTGGTATCCGAACTGGACAAACACGAAGTCACCAACGCGGTCGAGAACGCCGTCAAGGAACTCGATCGTCGTTATGACCTGAAAGGTAAAGGCAGCTTCGAGTTCAAGGAAAAAGACCTGACCGTCAACCTGACAGCGGAAGCGGATTTCCAGCTCGAAGCAATGATTGAGATCCTCAAGCTGGCGCTGGTCAAGCGCAAAATCGACGTACAGTGCCTTGAGGTCAAGGATGCTTTTGCGTCGGGCAAGCTGATGAAGCAGGACGCCGTCCTCAAGGAAGGCATCGACAAGGAGCTGGCGAAGAAGATCGTCGCTCACGTCAAAGACGCCAAGCTCAAGGTCCAGGCCGCCATCCAGGGTGAGCAAGTGCGCATCACCGGCAAGAAGCGTGACGACCTGCAGGAAGCCATTGCCGTGCTGCGGGCCAAGGAATTCGGTATGCCGCTGCAGTTCAACAACTTCCGCGACTGACCTCGAAAGCGGGAACCTCTTGGCATTTGCGACGTCGGAGGCCCAAGCATCGGCAGAAACGATTGAGCCCGTCGCGGTTCGATCTTTCTGCCGCTTTTTTTACGCGTGCCGGATAGCCGGAAAAAAGGAGCAAGCAGATGGACTTAAATGCTGAGGTAGACAACCTGGTCAAGGTTTCCCAAACCTGGATCCCGATGATCATGGAATACGGCAGTCGTGTACTGCTGGCGGTCATCACCCTGGCCATCGGCTGGTGGCTGATAAACAAGGTCACGAAAAAGCTCGGCGGCCTGATTGCATTGCGTAACGCCGACCTGGCGCTGCAGGGCTTTATCAGCAGCCTGGCGAACATCATCCTCAAGATCCTGCTGATCGTCAGCGTGGCCTCGATGATCGGTGTGGAAACCACTTCGTTCGTGGCGGCGATTGGTGCGGCGGGTCTGGCCATTGGTCTGGCCTTGCAGGGCAGCCTGGCGAACTTCGCCGGCGGTGTGCTGATTTTGCTGTTCCGTCCATTTCGTATCGGCGACTGGATCGAGGCTCAGGGTGTCGCCGGCACCGTCGACAGCATCCAGATTTTCCATACCGTACTGCGTACCGGTGACAACAAGACCATCATCTTGCCCAACGGCAATCTGTCGAACGGCATCATCACCAACACCAATCGTCAGCCGACCCGCAAGGTCGTGTTTGATGTAGGCGTTGATTACGAAGCGGACTTGCAGAAAGCCCGTGAAGTGTTGCTGGAACTGGCCAAGGATCCGCGTGTATTGACTGACCCGGCACCTCAGGCAGTCATTTCGACATTGGGTGACAGTTCTATCACTGTTTCCCTGCGTGTCTGGGTGAATACTGCGGATTATTGGGATGTGATGTTCATGTTCAACGAACTGTCCCGTGATCGTCTGAGAGAGGCGGGCATCGATATTCCATTTCCACAGCGGGTTATTCGCGTGGTTCAGGAATCTGCTGCGCAGTGATTGGTTTTCTGGTCAATGCCTGACTATTCGGTCAAGCATGTTCTGCATGGATCTGATCGTTTAAGCACACTGTTGTCACACCAACGAAAAAGGCCCATCCGAAGATGGGCCTTTTTTTGATTACCGCGAACTAACTTTCTGCAATTACAGAATGTTGAGCGGGTAGTCGGTGATCAGGCGGAACTCAGAGATATCGCCTTCGCCTTCGTCAGCATTGGCGGTGTGCCATGCTTGACGGATGCGGAACGACAGGTCTTTGGCTGGGCCCGATTGAATGACGTACTTGGCTTCCACGTTGGTTTCGTGGTGTTTGCCGTCTGCACCGTACAGGCCGGTGTAGGTGCTGTTCGATGGAGTGTTGGTACCGTCGATGTTCCAACCATTCACGTAACGAACCATGAAGCTCAGGCCAGGCACGCCGTACTCGGCCATTTTCAGGTCGTAACGGGCTTGTACCGACTTCTCGCCAGGGGCGTTGAAGTCAGAGTACTGGATGGAGTTGGCGAGGAAAATCGAGTCGCCACCACGGTTGTTGTCACCCACACCGATGTAGTCGAACGGGGTATCGCCGTTGACCTTCTGGAAGGCCAGGGTCAGGGTGTGTGCTTTCAGGAACGAGTAAGCAGCAGCCAGGGAGTAGGCGGTGTTGCTGATGTCGCCTGCTTTAGCGTTACCGGTGTCCTTGGTGTTGTAGATGTTACCGTCGAAGTTGATCGAGTTATCGCCGCCCAGTGCGAGGGTGTAGTTCGCGTTGGCGTAGTATTGGTTCCAGACGTCTTCGAGCTTGGCACCGTAAAGCGATACGCTCAGGTCTGGGGTGATGCCGTACTTGCCACCGAAGTAGTCGATGGAGTTGGCTGTCACGCCAGCGTAAGTAGCGAACAGTTCGCCGTCACGAGCGTTGCGGTCCTGGCTGGTTGCCGAGTAGAAGTGACCGGCTTCGAGGTCGAGGTCAGTAACTTCGCTGCTCTGCAGTTGGATACCGCTGGCAGTTTGGTGAAGGATACGGGAACCGCCTACAGCGAACACCGGAGAGGTGCTTGGCTGCATGTCGCCGATTTTCAGCTCGGTCTTGGAGATGCGGAACTTGGCGGCAGCACCGGCTTTGCCCTGGCTGTTGTTGACTTCGCCATCAGAGTCCACGGACATGTTGCCGGAACCTGAATACTTGTCGGAACCGTCCAGCTTAATGGCCAGTTGGCCCCAAGCTTCAACGCCAACACCGATCAGACCTTGGGTGTAGCCCGAGCTGAACATGCCCTGGATGCCCTGGGTCCAGTCTTTGTCATCGACCTGGCCGTTTTTCTTGTTGCGGTTGTAGTAGTAGTTGCGAACCAGCAAGTCGAGTTTGCTGTCTTCAACGAAACCTTTGGCTTCAGCCTGGTCACTTACGAAAGGGGCGGCCGTAGCCAATTGAGTACTGGCTGCTGCTGCA
>NZ_AKJL01000226.1 GCF_000282355.1 Pseudomonas sp. GM49 | reverse complement strand
CAGCCAGTTTCTCGGCAGCCAGACGCGCCATGTCAGCCCAGAAGTAGGCCAGGCAGGCGTAACCGGAGTACATCAGGTAGTCCACGGAGGCCGCGCCGACTTCTTCGCGATCTTTCATGGCGGCCATACCGACCTTCATGGTCAGCTCGCCCCATTCCTTGTTCAGTGCAGCCAGCGGAGCGACGAACTCTTGAACCGCTTCGTTGCCTTCGTTGGTCTGGCAGAACTTGTGGACGATCTTGGTGAAGCCTTTCAGAGCCTCGCCTTGGGTCATCAGCACTTTACGGCCCAGCAGGTCGAGTGCCTGGATACCTGTGGTGCCTTCGTACAGCATCGAGATGCGGCTGTCGCGAACGTTCTGCTCCATGCCCCACTCGGCGATGAAGCCGTGGCCGCCATAGATCTGCACGCCGTGGTTGGCCGATTCGAAACCGACTTCGGTCATGAAGGCTTTGGCGATCGGAGTCATGAAAGCCAGCAGTGCGTCAGCTTTCTTCTTCGCCTCGGAGTCCACGCCGTATTTGACGATGTCGACCTGCTTGGCGGTGAAGTAAACCATCGCACGGTTGCCTTCGGCGAATGCCTTCATGGTCAACAGCATGCGACGTACGTCAGGGTGGACGATGATCGGGTCAGCGGCTTTGTCCGGCGCTTTCGGGCCAGTCAGCGAGCGCATTTGCAGACGGTCGCGAGCGTATTTCAGGCCGCCCTGGAAACCCACTTCGGCGTGGGCCAGGCCTTGCAGCGCGGTACCCAGACGTGCGGTGTTCATGAAGGTGAACATGCAGTTCAGGCCTTTGTTCGCCGGGCCGATCAGGAAACCGGTCGCGCCGTCGAAGTTCATCACGCAGGTGGCGTTGCCGTGGATGCCCATCTTGTGTTCCAGGGAACCGCAGGACACGGCGTTACGGGCGCCAACCGAACCATCAGCGTTCGGCATGAACTTCGGCACGATGAACAGGGAGATGCCTTTGGTGCCAGCCGGTGCATCCGGCAGGCGGGCCAGTACGATGTGGACGATGTTGTCGGCCATGTCGTGTTCACCGGCCGAGATGAAGATCTTGGTGCCGGAAACCTTGTAGGAACCGTCGGCCTGAGGTTCGGCCTTGGTGCGCAGCATGCCCAGGTCGGTGCCGCAGTGCGGCTCGGTCAGGCACATGGTGCCGGTCCATTCGCCGGAAACCAGCTTGGTCAGGTAGGCCTCTTGCTGCTCAGGGGTACCGTGCTCGGAGATGGTGTTCATCGCACCGTGCGACAGGCCCGGGTACATGCCCCACGACCAGTTGGATTCACCGACCATTTCGCTGATCGCCAGACCCAGGGACTCCGGCAGGCCCTGGCCGCCGTGCTCTACGTCGTGGGCCAGGCTTGGCCAGCCGCCTTCGACGAACTGCTTGTAGGCTTCCTTGAAGCCAGTCGGGGTCTTGACGCCGGACTCGCTCCAGGTGCAACCCTCGATGTCACCCACGCGGTTCAGCGGAGCCAGTACCTGCTCACAAAACTTGGCGCCTTCCTCGAGAATGGCGTCAACCATGTCCGGAGTTGCGTCGGCACAAGCAGGAAGGCTCTGATAGTGCGCTTCGTAGCCGAGCAGTTCGTCACGAACGAAGCGAATATCACGCAAGGGGGCCTTGTAGTCAGGCATAGCGATAAACCTCTGCTGATGTAACCGGGAATGAACGACCGCATTGATTTGTTGTTGCGATCAAACAGTTGTTTGAAACATACGTTTACGCCGAAATCTTGTCAAGCGTCGATCTTTTGCCGTTCGTCATCGCAGGATCGGACACACGGGCACAGGACAACGCAGCTGCGCTTTCAAGGCAGCCCGCCGCACAGAAAAGATTAGTTGAGCAAGAAAGACTTACGCAGAAAAACGCCGCGAACAGGCGCGGCGTTGAGGGTGCGGTATCAGCGAGGAATCAAGCGTAGGTATCGATCAATGTTCCGAGCACTTCATCGGCTGCCTTGGCGACTTTCACGCCCAGCTCTGCCTGAATCTTGCCTTGGGCCATTGCGACCACGTTGCTGGCCAGGTCCGATTGCTGGCTGCGATCAACCGACCGCAGACGATCGACTTGCACCTCGGAGGACTGGCTGGTGACCGAACGTTCGATCGTGGTGTTGGCGATCTGCCCGGCGGCTTGATCGACGCGGTTCTGCCCTGCCTGAAGGGTGCTCAGACCGGCATAAAAAGCGGTGCTTCCTGAGATTTCCAAGGGAGAACTCGTCCTTTCAATGGATCAACAGTGGCCATTGAAGCAGAGTGGCCGGCAAAACACCCGACAAAAGCACTAATGGCACAGTGCCTTGTCATAGGCAAAGCCCGCATCGCGAAAACGTCAGTCCAACAGGTCCAGCTGCAAGTGCTCTGCCACTGCTTCGGCTGTAACGGCCTTGAGTTTAGGCACACGCCCCAGGCACGGCGCCGGGAGGCGCTCGGCAAGGGTGGCCAGGTTTTCTTCCAGCCGCGATGTTTTCGGGTCGATGATGTTGGCCACCCATCCCGCCAGTTGCAAACCATCCCGGGCAATCGCTTCGGCGGTCAACAAGGCATGGCTGATACACCCCAGCCGCACGCCGACCACCAGGATCACCGGTAACTGCAACGCGATGGCGAGGTCCGACAGATTGTCCTGGTCCGCCAGCGGTACGCGCCAGCCGCCGGCGCCTTCGATCAGGGTGAAGTCCGCCTGCAGGCCCAGAATCTGCCGCATCGGCGCCAGCAACGACTGCACCGTCAGCGCTACGCCAGCCTCTCGCGCCGCCAGATGCGGGGCAATGGCCGGCTCGAAGGCCACCGGATTGACCTGTGCATACGTCAGCGGCAGCGAACACTCCGCCAGCAACGCCAGCGCATCGGCATTGCGCAGGCCTTTGGGCGTCACATCGCAACCGGAAGCGACCGGTTTGCCCGCCGCCGTGCTCAAACCCGCCGAACGCGCCGCATGCAGCAGGCCAGCAGCGACCGTGGTTTTACCGACATCGGTATCCGTGCCGGCGATGAAATAGGCTGCGCTCATAAGGGCTTCTCCAAAACGGCGTACACCACTTGATAAGTCGCCGGCAGGCCCTGGACCTGACGAAACTGCTCGTAAGCCTCGATCAGCCCCAGAATCCGTGCCCGGCCGGTCAAGCCACCCGGCCGCCCGGGATTGAGATTGTGCGCACCCAACGCCTTGAGTTCATGGGTCAGGCTGCGCACATCCGGGTAATGCAGCACGTGTGGAAGGTTTTGCAGACTGAGCATCCTCAAGCCGCTGGCCGCACACAACTGCTGATAAACACCAAACTCCCGGAAGCGGTTGACGTGCACCATGCCATCGACCTGCCGCCAGCTGTCGCGCAATTCAAACAACGTCCCTGCACAAAGACTAGCAAACGCGAAAATACCGCCCGGTTTCAACACTCGAAAGGCTTCACTGAGCACCGAGTCGAAGTCGGCGCACCACTGCACCGCCAGGCTGGAGAAGATCAGGTCGCAGGTCGAATCCTGCAGTGGCAAACGCTCGGCATCGCCGGCCACGAAGTGCGTGGCACCGCCCAATGGCCGGGCGTGGTTGAGCATGCCCTCGGCGATGTCCAGCGCCACACCGTGACTGCCCGGAAATTGCTCACCCAAGGCACGACTGAAATGCCCGGTGCCGCAGCCCAGATCCAGCCAACGCTGCGGTACAAAATCCCGCGGCAAGCGCCCGAGCAATTGGCTGCCCACATCACGTTGCAACTCGGCCACGCTGTCGTAGCTCTGCGCCGCGCGGGAGAATGATGCAGCTACCTGACGCTTGTCGGGCAAGCCGCCGGGCAGGTTGGGAAAGGATAGATCAGTCATCGCCGGACTCATGCAAAAAGGCCTGGATCGCCCCCGCCACACCGTGGGGATCCTCCAGGAGAAACGCGTGGCTGGCCTGTTCAATCAGACCGATTTCGACATCCGGCAGCAATGCCAACAACTCGCCCGCCGCTTGCGCCGGCACCAGCCCGTCGAGGCCAGCGAACAGATGCAATTGCGGACCGCGGAACGATTGCAGTGCCTGTCGTGTATCCAGTTGCGCGAGCACTTGCAGACCACTCAGCAGCACTGGCGCGGCGGTATTCGGCGCACCACCGAGCAACAACCGCGACAAGCCGCGCGGGTCTTCGGCGCCTTGGGCGCAGAGCAGTGAAAAACGCTTCAACGTCGCGCGCGGATCGGCTGCACATCCCGCCAGAAACGCATCGAAGGTTTCCCCGGACATGGCGCTTGACCATTGTTCATGCGCGACAAAAGACGCGTTGCTGGCCAGGGTGAACAGACCACAGCAGCGATCGCCACGCCGGGCCGCCAGTTCGCAGGCGAGCATGCCGCCCAATGACCAACCGCCAAGCCAGGCGTCTTGCGGCAATGTCGAATCAAGCTCTTCGAGCCATTCTTCAGGATCGCTCGAGTCCAGTTCCGGCAACGGCTCGATCTCAACGTGCAGGTGCTCATCCAGGCCGCGCAAGGCCGCCGCCAAAGGCTCCAGCGGTGAAACACCAAGGCCCCAGCCGGGCAGCAGAATCAGTCGATCACGCATGCTTCGGCTCCGGTCCCAGTTGTTGAAAACAATCGGCCAGTCCATTTAACAATAGCTGTACCTGGGCCTCGCTGTGGGCAGCACTGAGCGTGACCCGCAGTCGGGCGCTGCCGGCGGGCACGGTGGG